>NZ_DJSX01000060.1:0-37487 GCF_002439135.1 Pseudomonas sp. UBA6323
TTGATTGCCGAGTTAATAGCTTTACCACTATGCCACGGCAGGCCGCTGTATTCGCTTGACCACCTCTTTTTTGGCTCCAGCAATACGCCTGGCACAACCCGCTTAGGATGGATGACGCTTTTTCATCCACTGTTGCTGTGGCTGTTCGGGCTACTGGCTATCGAAAGCCTCGCCGCTGAAGCGCCTCCCACGGTGCGGTGGATATTGCCTGTGGGAGGGGCTTTCGGCTCTGGCATCCTGCTTCGCTCTACCTCCTGTATCCATGCAGTCGTAGCCGCGACTGGTAGCGGGCAAAGCGCCCCCGGATTTCATCCGGGCTACGAAAAACTTTTTTCGCCCGCTGTAACGCCCGCATCACTGCCTCGTCCATTGCTGCGAGGGCGCCAATCCGGCCCCGCATTCGAAACCGATGGAGAGATGCCATGAAACAACTCAATACCCTGACTGCCACCCTGAGCGCTGCGCTGCTAACTTCCGTAGCATTCACCTCGTAAGCCGCGAGCAACCCGTTCGCTGCGCAGGAATTGATCAACGGCCACAGCCTGGCCGCTGCCGAGAAGGTCTAAGGTCCTGCGGCAAAGGCAAGTGCAGTGGCGAGGAGAACGACTAAGGGCGAAGGAGGGGACGGATCATTCCATTGGCAAACCTCACCGGCGCCGGCCGCTGCTGCGCCATGGCGCTTTTCTTCAGTGGGGCAGGACGCTGATTGAGCGTCGACTACTTGTTGGCGCGGCGTTTCCGAATTTATCGCTAGCCCAGCGGATTGTCCCTGCGCCGGCTCTCGCGAAATTCGCCCGGCGTCTGCCCGGTCCAGCCCTTGAAGCTGCGGTGGAACGAGCGTGATTCGGTGAAGCCCAGGTAACAGGCGATGTCCTGGATTGCCAGATCGCTGCGCAGCAGGTAGTGCTCGGCCAGTTCCTGGCGCAGCTCGTCGAGAATCTGCTGGTAGCTGGTGCCGGCTTGCTGCAAGTGGCGTTGCAGGGTGCGCACAGTCATGTCGAATTTCTCCGCTACCCGTTCCTTGCGCGGCAGGCCGTCCTTGAGCAGCAGGCGCAGGGCGTTCTTTACCCGGCGCGGCAGCGGCTCGTTGTCATCCAGCCCGGCCATCAGGGTCAGGGCATGTTCCTCCAGCGTGCGGAGCAGGTTGGCGTCGGCCTGGCGCAGCGGCACGCCGAGGTAGTCCAGCGGCACCAGCAGGGCGTTGCAGGGCTGTTCGAATAGCACCGGGCAGCCGAACAGCTGCTGGTATTCGGCCAGGTCGGTGGCGGCCGGTTGCACGTGTTCGAACCAGACCTCGCGCGGCGAATGATCGGAGTCGGCGATCCAGCGGGCGTACAGCAGCCAGGAGGCGAGCACGTTCTCGACCATGTGGCGGCGCACCTCTGGCGCCTGATGGCGGCAGCTCCAGATCAGCCGCACGTGATCCGCAGCCGCTTCGATACGGCTGGTGCCCATGTCGCCCACCAGTTTCTCGTAGGGCACGATGCGGCCCATGGCTTCGCCGAGGGTGGCGCAGTTCATGGCGATATAGCCGAGTACGCTCCACGAGCCGGGTTGCACGAAACGCGCCGAGTGCAGGCCGAACAAGGGATCGCCGGAAACCTCCATCAGATGCGCCAGCAGGCGTTCGTGCACCTCGCTGGGCATGCGTTTGCCATTGTCGGCCAGGTCCTGCGCGGCAATACCGGCGGCGGCCAGGGCACGGTCGATGTCCAGGCCGAGCTGTTCGGCCTGGCGCAGGTACTTGAGCAGGGCGGGAACCGAGGTATAGCCGAGGTTTTCCATGGATTCTTCTTGTTCTGCGATGCCTGTCTTGATTGGCGATAGCGCCTGTCCCGATTCGACAGTGACGGAAATCGGCGGCTGGCTAGTATAGGCAGCCATAAGTGCTGATCGGAATGGGGGATGCGATGCGACGCTGGAACGGATGGGGTGACGAGGCGACCGAAGTGGAACTGCCGGCCCATGGCGAGGCCTTTCTCGCCGAACTCGTCGGGTCGGGCCAGCGTCTGGCCGATGCCAGCCTGCAGGATGTGCTGGCGCGCGTGCCGGCGTCGCGCCTGGCGCCGCATCCGCTGATCTGTCAGGACGACGAGGTACGCGTGCGCCATGCCCGTGGCCAGAGCCTGCCGGACTGGCTGGCCATGCGCTCCGGTGACTTCGGCCTGTTTCCCGATGGCGTCGCCTGCCCGGAAAGCGCCGAGCAGATCCGCGAGCTGCTGGCCTGGGCGCAAAAGCATGACGTTACCCTGATCCCCTACGGCGGCGGCACCTCGGTGGCCGGCCACATCAACCCGCAGGCCGGCCGGCGCCCGGTGCTGACCCTGTCGCTGGAGCGCATGACGCGCCTGCTGGATATCGACGAGGACAGCCTGATCGCCACCTTCGGCCCCGGCGCCAATGGCCCGCAGGTGGAAAGCCAACTGCGCGCCCGTGGCTATACCCTGGGCCACTTTCCGCAGTCCTGGGAGCTGTCGACCCTCGGCGGCTGGGTCGCCAGCCGTTCCAGCGGCCAGCAGTCGCTACGTTACGGGCGGATCGAGCAACTGTTCGCCGGCGGCAAGCTGGAGACCTTCGCCGGCACTCTGGAGATTCCAACCTTTCCGGCGTCGGCCGCCGGGCCCGACCTGCGCGAGCTGGTGATGGGCTCGGAAGGGCGTTTCGGGGTGATCTCCGAAGTGCGCGTGCGCATCAGTCGCCTGGCCGAGCAGGAGCGCTTCTACGCGGTGTTTTTGCCCAACTGGCAGCAGGCGCTGAGTGCCATTCGCAGCCTGGCGCAGGCGCGCGTGCCGCTGTCCATGCTGCGTCTGTCCAATGCCATCGAAACCCGCACCCAACTGGCCCTGGCCGGTCACCCGCAACAGATCGCGCTGCTGGAGAAATACCTGGCCCTGCGCGGCGCTCGCGATGAGAAGTGCATGCTCACCTTCGGCGTCACTGGCAGCCGGGTGCAGAACGCCGCTTCGCTGAAACAGGCGCGGCGCTTGCTGAAAGGTTTTGGCGGCGTGTTCACCGGCACCCTGCTGGGCAAGAAGTGGGAGCACAACCGTTTCCGCTTCCCCTATCTGCGTCACGGTCTGTGGGAGCGCGGCTATCTGGTGGACACCCTGGAAACCGCCACCGACTGGTCCAACGTCGACAGCCTGCTGAACAAGGTCGAGACCAGCCTGCGTGACGAGTTGGCCGATGAGGGAGAGCGTGTGCACGTCTTCACCCACCTGTCGCATGTCTACGGCGAGGGTTCGAGCATCTACACCACCTACGTGTTTCGTCCCGGGGCCGACTACGCCACCGCCATGGCGCGTTGGAAGCGGCTCAAGGCAGCGGCCAGTCGCACCATCGCCGGAAATCGCGGCACTATCAGCCACCAGCACGGCGTGGGGCGCGACCACGCACCTTATCTGGCAGCAGAGAAGGGCGAGCTGGGCGTGGCCACGCTGCGCAGCCTGGCCACGCATTTCGATCCCGACCAGCGCCTGGCGCCTGGCGTGCTGTTGCAGGATTGAGCATGGAACTGTGGAACGCCCGCTGGCGCGAGCGCGCGCTGCCTAAACTGGCCGCGCGTGACTGGGATCTGCTGGTGATCGGCGGCGGCATCTGCGGTGCCGGCATCCTACGGGAGGCGGCGCGACGCGGCTGGAGCTGCCTGTTGCTGGAGCAACGCGACTTTGCCTGGGGCACCTCCAGCCGCTCGTCGAAGATGGTGCACGGTGGCCTGCGTTACGTTGCCAAGGGCCAGATTGGGCTAACCCGAGACTCGGTACGCGAACGCCAGCGCCTGCTCGCTGAAGCGCCAGGGCTGGTGGACCCGCTGAGTTTCGTCATGCCGCATTACCGCGGTGGCTTCCCTGGGCCCAAGGTATTCGGCGGCCTGCTCAGTCTGTACGACGCTCTGGCCGGCAAGCGCAATCATCTGTTCTATCCGCTGCAACAGCTGCGCTACCTGGCGCCGGGCATCCGCGAGGACGGCCTGCTCGGCGGCACGCGCTTCTTCGACGCAGTGACCGACGATGCCCGCCTGGTGCAGCGCGTGCTGGGCGAGGCGCGCGCCGAAGGTGCAGAGGCGCTCAATGGTATGCGCGTGGTCGAGTTGTTGCGCGAGGCGGGGCAGGTGGTTGGTGTGCTCGCCGAGGATGTGGAAACGGGCGAGCGCTATCGTCTGCGCAGCCGCGCCGTGGCGCAGGCAACCGGCGCCTGGGCCGATCGCCTGCGGCAGCCCGGCAATGGTCGCATCCGTCCGCTGCGCGGCAGCCACCTGCTGCTGTCGAGCTGGCGCCTCCCGGTGGCGCATGCCTTCAGTTTCATGCACGCAGCCGATGGGCGGCCGGTATTCGTTTTCCCCTGGGAGGGGGCGACGGTGATCGGTACCACCGATCTGGATCATGCGGACGACCTGGACACCGAGGCGGCGATCAGCAAGGAGGAGGTCGACTATCTGCTGGCCGCCTGTGCCCAGCAATTCCCGACCGCCGAAGTGACGCGCGGCGATGTGCTGTCGACCTGGGCGGGCGTACGTCCGGTGGTGAGCGATGGCAGCGCCGGGCTCAAGCCCTCGGACGAGAAGCGCGAACATGCGCTATGGATCGAACCAGGCAGCGTGACTCTGGCTGGCGGCAAGCTGACCACTTTTCGCCTGCTGGCGCTGGAGGTACTGCGCGCCTGCGCGGGCTTCGTCGGCAAAGCGGTGGACGATCAGGGCGGCGCGGTCTTCGCTTCGAGTACACCGACACCGGTGCCGGCATTGAGCCCGGCGCAGCAACGCCGTCTGGCCGGTCGCCATGGCCGCCAGCTGGGCGAGGTGCTGCGCCTGATCGACGAGGTGGGCGGCGATTGCGTCGCGGGTACGCACACCCTGTGGGCCGAACTGGCCTGGGCCGCCGAAGGTGAGTTGGTGCTACATCTGGACGATTTGCTGTTGCGCCGCACCCGCCTGGGTTTGCTGCTGGCTGAAGGCGGCCGCGCCGAGCTGCCGCGTATCCGCGCACTGTGCCAACCGCGCCTGGGCTGGAGCGATGCGCGCTGGCGGCAGGAAGAGTTGGATTACATGGCGTTGTGGCGGCGTTGCTATAGCCTGCCGGATGACAGCGAATGATGTGCGTAGGGTGCACCGTGGGCAACGGCAATCCGCTGCTACCCGAGCCTGTCGCTTGTAGCCCGGATGCAATCCGGGGATGAACGACGATGCAGCTCCCGGATTTCATCCGGGCTACGTAGCTAGATTGCGGCAACTCCGATCAGCTCCCTCTCCCGCTTGCGGGAGAGGGTTGGGGAGAGGGAAAGCGTTTATTCGCAGGCCACCTGGCTCAGACGGAACACTCTCTCCCCGGCCCCTCTCCCATAAATGGGAGAGGGGAGACATAACAAAAGGACCACACCTTGAGCGAACCAAGCTATCTGCTGAGCATCGACAACGGCACCCAGAGCGTCCGAGCGCTGCTGTTCGATACTCAGGGCAACCTGCTGGCCAAGGGCAAGGTCGAGCTCGATCCCTATTTCTCCAGCCAGCCGGGTTGGGCCGAGCAGGACCCGGAATACTACTGGGCCAACCTCGGCGAAGCCTGCCGGCTGCTGTGGCAACAGGTGGATATCGACCGCCGCCTGATCCGCGGCGTTGCTGTTACCACCCAGCGTGGCAGCATCATTCATGTCGATGAGCAGGGCACGCCGCTGCGCCCGGCGATTCTCTGGCTCGACCAGCGTCGTGCCGAGGTACAGGGGCACATCAAGGGGCCCTGGGGTTGGCTGTTCAAGCTGGCACGTGCCGAGGAGGCGGTGGATCATTTTCGCGGTCAGGCCGAGGTCAATTGGGTGGCTCAGCATCAGCCGGACATCGCCGATCGCACGCACAAGGTGCTGTTGCTATCCGGGTTTCTCACCCATCGCCTGTGTGGTCGCTTCGTTGATTCCACCAGCAGTTGCGTGGCTTATCTGCCGTTCGACTACAAACGCCTGCGCTGGGCCGCGCCCGGCGACTGGAAGTGGCAGGCGCTGAAGGTACGCCGTGAGCAATTGCCCGAACTGTTCAAGCCAGGGGAACGACTCGGCCAGATCAGTGCCGAGGCCAGCCGCCACACCGGTATTCCCGAGGGCCTGCCGCTGATCGCCGCCGGGGCCGACAAGACGTGCGAAGTGCTGGGTTCCGGTGCACTGGAGGCAAGCACGGCCTGTCTGTCCTATGGCACCACCGCGACCATCAACACCACACGCAGTCGATATCTGGAAACCGTTCGCCTGATTCCTCCCTATCCGGCGGCGCTGCCGGATCACTTCAACACCGAAGTGATGATCTATCGCGGTTTCTGGATGGTCAGCTGGTTCAAGCGCGAATTCGGTCTGCGCGAAATGCAGCGTGCCGAGGCGCTGGGCGTGTCGCCCGAAGCGCTGTTCGACGAGCTGGTCAACGCCGTCCCGCCCGGCTCAATGGGGCTGATGTTGCAGCCGTACTGGACGCCGGGTATCCGTGAGCCGGGGCTGGAGGCCAAGGGTTCGATCATCGGTTTTGGTGATGTGCACACCCGCGCACATATCTACCGTGCCATTCTCGAAGGCCTGGCCTATGCGTTGCGTCAGGGCAAGGAACGTATCGAAAAACGCTCCGGCACCCGCATCGAGCGCCTGCGTGTGTCCGGTGGCGGTTCGCAGAGCGATGCGGCAATGCAACTGACGGCCGATATCTTCGGCCTGCCGGCCGAGCGGCCGCATCTGTACGAGACCAGCGGGCTGGGAGCGGCGATCAACTGCGCGGTGGGCCTGGGCTTGCACGCCGATTACCCGAGCGCCATCGCCGCCATGACTCGAGTAGGGCAGGTGTTCCAGCCGAACCCGGAGGCACAGCGCGTTTACCAGCAGCTCTACGGGCAGGTCTATCAGCGCATGTACCGTCAGCTCAAACCGCTGTACCAGCGCATTCGCAAGATCACCGGCTATCCGGCGTAGAGTGCGCTGTAGCCCGGATGCAATCCGGGGCCGCATATTCAGCTTCCCCCGGATTGCATCCGGGCTACTTCCCATAAAAAACCGCCCTCCAAATGGAGGGCGTTAGGGCGTGCTTCAAGCGACATCCACCAGCACGATCTCGCTGTCTTCCTGCGCTTCGACGCGGATCACCTCAACATCGGCAACGGCGACGCCGTCGCGTGCCTTGGCTGCCACACCGTTGACGCTGAAGGCCCCGGTGGCGCCTACCAGATAGGCCTTGCGACCCGGCTGCAGTACATACTCGGCGCTTTCTCCTGCCTTGACCGTAGCCGCTACCAGGCGCGCGTCGGTGCGGATGCGCAGGGCATCGACATCTTCCTCGTAACCGCTGGCCAGGGTGACGAACGATCCGGAGCGGTCGCCTTTGGGGAAAGGCTTGGCGCCCCAGGAGGGCGGCAGGCCGGCCTGGTTCGGCTGAATCCAGATCTGGAAGATCTTGGTGGTCTCGTCCTCCAGGTTGTACTCGCTGTGGGCGATGCCGGTGCCGGCGCTCATCACCTGCACATCGCCCGCTTCGGTACGGCCCTTGTTGCCCAGGTTGTCCTCGTGGCTGATCGCACCTTCGCGAACATAGGTGATGATCTCCATGTCGCGGTGCGGGTGGGGCGGGAAGCCAGAGTGCGGAGCGATCTCGTCATCGTTCCAGACGCGCAGGCGACCCCAGTTCATGCGCTCGGCGTCGTAGTATTCGGCGAAGGAAAAATGGTGACGGGCATTCAGCCAGCCGTGGTGAGCGCCACCGAGTTGTTCGAACGGACGTACATCGATCATGGTCAATCCTCCAGTCATGCACGAGGTCAGTCCCGTGCGATGTCGATGGATGAATGATCCTTTTTGATTGGTCGATTTAAAAGCGCAATATTTATTGATTTAATATCTATAAATTAGATTAATTGTCCGAGGGCCACACACTAGGCTTTCGTTTATCCCTCAAGGAGCACTGCAATGCGCGAGCGCAAGGCCTGGTTGATCCTGCATGGCAAGCAGGCATTGAACGAAGAGGTAAGGGCGGCCGTGAACGGCCTGCGCGAACGTGGCTGGGATCTGGCGGTGCGCCTGACCTGGGAGGGTGGGGATGCCGAGCGTCTGGTGCACGAAGGGCTGGCGGCTGGTTATCCGATCCTGATCGCTGGCGGAGGCGACGGCACCCTGCGCGATGTGGTCGAGGCCATGGTCAAGGCACGCAGTGAAGCCAGCCTGGCGCTGTTGCCACTGGGTACGGCCAATGATTTTGCTCATGCCGCCGGCGTGCCGCTGACGCCAGCTGCGGCGCTGGCTCTGCTGGAAGTGGAGCCGGTGGCGGTGGATGTGGGCATGGCGGGCGAGCGCGCCTTTCTCAATATGGCCACCGGCGGCTTCGGTTCCAATGTCACCGCCAATACCTCGGAGGAGCTTAAGAAAGTCCTCGGTGGCGCCGCCTATCTGCTGACCGGGCTCAGTCGCTTTTCCCAAGTGCGCGCCGCCGCGGGGCGTTTTCATGGGCCGGACTTCGAATGGCAGGGCGAATTTCTCGCTCTCGGTATCGGCAATGGCCGTCAGGCCGGTGGCGGGCATCTGCTCTGCCCGGAAGCGACCATCGATGACGGCCTGCTGGACGTCAGCATTGTGCCGGCGGCGCAGGACGTGGTGAGCACCCTTGGCACGCTGCTCACTGGCGGCATGCACGGTTTGCAAAGCGTTGCGATCAGCGCGCGGCTGCCCTGGCTGGAGGTGGAAGCGCTGGAGGGATTGGACCTGAACCTCGACGGCGAGCCGATGGAAAGCAAGCGGCTGCGCTTCACTGCACAACCCGGTGCCTTGCGTCTGCACCTGCCCGGGCATTCGCCGCTGCTCGCTGGCCATGCGCTTGGCGCTGAGGCATGATGGCTGCGCGCCAGCAACGCTTCAGTCTGCCGGCAGTTCGCCGATAACCCGAGCGGCAGACTAGACTCACCTCATTACCTTGGAGCGCATGATGGCCGGCATTCTCGATTCAGTGGATCAACGCACGCAACTGGTCGGCGAAAACCGTCTGGAAATTCTCATGTTCCGCCTGGCCGGCCGGCAGCTGTTCGCCATCAACGTGTTCAAGGTGCAGGAAGTCCTGCAGATGCCCAAGCTGACGCTGATGCCGCAGCGCCACCGCTTCGTCTGCGGCGTGGTCAACCTGCGTGGCCAGACCCTGCCGGTGATCGACCTGTCGCAGGCCATCGGCATGCGCCCGCTGGTGCCGGATGAGCGCAGCACCATCATCGTCACCGAATACAATCGCTCGGTGCAGGCCTTCCTGGTCGGCAGCGTGGATCGCATCCTCAACCGGAACTGGGAGTCGATCCAGCCACCGCCCGGCGGTGCCGGCCGCCAGCACTACCTGACCGCCATCACCAAGGTCGACGAGCAGATCGTCGAGGTCATCGACGTGGAGAAGGTGCTGGCCGAGATCGTGCCGATGAGCACCAAGGTCTCCGAGGAAAAACTCGCCGACCCGCTGCTGGAAAAGGCCCGTGGTCGCGAAGTGCTGCTGGTGGACGACTCCAGCGTCGCCCTCAGCCAGTTGCGCGATACCCTGTCGCAGTTGGGCATCCGCCTGCATATGGCCAGCGATGGCCTGAAAGCGCTCAACCTGCTGAAGAAGTGGGCGGACACTGGCGAAGTGATGACGGACAAGCTGCTGATGATCTTCACTGACGCCGAGATGCCGGAAATGGACGGCTACCGCCTCACCAGTGAAATTCGCAATGATCCGCGCCTCAAGGATCTTTACGTGGTGCTGCACACGTCGCTGTCCGGCAGCTTCAACGAGGCGATGGTGAAGAAGGTCGGTTGCGACAATTTCCTCTCCAAGTTCCAGCCGGACAAGCTGGTGGACGTGATCCGCCAGCGCCTGGAGCTCGACGAGCCGCGTTAGAGCACGTGTGCGGCGGGGGAGGTTCGTCGGGCACCGATGGCGGACCCGCTCTACGCCGGCCAGTCGTTATTGCCCCGCAGTGCTTGTGAGCGAGGCCGTCAGCTCGTATAACGGCGTTTTGCCAACAGGAAGCTGACCCATGCTGAGTCTCTCGGGGCTTTACCGTTACCCGCTCAAGTCCGGCCGCGGCGAGACCTTGCAGCGCAGTGCGGTCGACGGCCTTGGCCTGCATGGCGATCGGCGCTGGATGCTGGTCGACGCCGACAACGGCCGCTTCATCAGCCAGCGCCTGCTGCCGCAAATGAGCCAGTTGAGCGCGTTGTACGATGGGCGTGGCGGCCTCACCCTCAGCGCGCCGGGGCGCGACGATATTTCCGTGGCGCTCCCCGAACCCGATCAGGATCTGCGTGGCGTCATCCTCTGGCGCGACAGCTTGCGTGTGCCGGATGCCGGCGATGAAGCTGCCGAGTGGCTCAGCGCCTTGCTGGGCAAGGCCTGCCGTCTGGTGCAGGTGCCCGAAGAGCGCACCCGCCAGGTCGATACCGCCTATGCCAAGCCGGGTGATCGCGTGGCCTTCGCCGATGGTTTCCCGCTGCTGCTGATCGGCCAGGCATCGCTGGACGACCTGTCCCAGCGTGTCGGCCAGCCGCTTTCGATGCTGCGCTTCCGCCCCAATCTGGTGGTCGCCGGCAGCCAGCCTTACGCCGAAGACAGCTGGAAGCGTATCCGCATTGGCGAGGTGGAGTTCGACGTGGTCAAGGGCTGCTCGCGCTGCATTCTCACCACCATCGACCCGCAGACCGGCGAGCGCAACGCTCAGCGCGAACCGCTGGCCACGCTGAAGACCTATCGGGAACGCGAGGGTGACGTGTTCTTCGGGCAGAACTTGCTGCCCCGCGGAGTCGGTGAGTTGCAGTTGGGCATGCCGGTAGAAGTGCTGGAATAGAGTGGCCTTGTAGGAGCGAATTCATTCGCGAATAAATTCGCTCCAACACCGGCTTCACTGGTCGTCGAAGAAACGCTCGTTCCAGGCCACCAGCGGGTGCGGCGCATCCAGCTTCTGGCCATAGATCACCGAGTAGGACAGCACGTTCTGCACGTACTGGCGGGTTTCGTCGAACGGAATGTTCTCCACCCAGACGTCATAGCTCAGGTGATTGGCGCCGCGCAGCCACTGGCGTACCCGGCCTGGGCCGGCATTGTAGGCGGCCGAGGCGAGCACTCGGTTGCCGTTGAACTGGCCGTACACCTGGCTGAGATAAGCCGCACCCAGCTGGATGTTGGTGTCCGGGTTGAGCGCCTGTTGCGGTGAGGCCAGGGGGATGCCGAACTTGCGCGCGGTTTCCTTGGCGGTGGCTGGCATCAGCTGCATCAGGCCCATGGCGCCGGCGTGGGAGCGGGCGTCGGCCATGAAGGCGCTTTCCTGACGGGTGATGGCGAACACCCAGCTCGAGTGCAGGTCGCGGCGTCTGGCTTCGTGGACCAGTTCGTTGCGATGAGCCATGGGGAAGCGTACCTCCAGATCGTCCCAGTATTGGGCTTGGCTGATGGTACGGATGGCCGGGAAGTACCACTCCATTTCGTAGGCCAGGCGCGCCTGGGCCACCAGCTCGTCGCGGCTGAACCGACGGCTGACGTGATACCACTCGCGGCGGCCGTCGACGATCTGACCGCGCGCATGAAATTCCATGGCGCGCTTGATGCCGGGCGTGTTGCGCACCTTCTGCACGACCTTGGGGTCGAGCGCCAGCGGCTGGTTATTCAGCGCGTACGGCGCCTTGACCTGATCGGCTGCCATGAAGCCGTAGAAATCACGCTCCTTGGCCAGGGCCTGGAACAGCACCGCCGGTTGCTGGCTGTTGGGTTGTGCCAGTTGCAGGCTGCGCGCGTTCCAGTAGCGCCAGCGGTTGCTGCTGGCCAGGTCGGACGGCATCTTCTGCGTCAACTGATAGGCCTCTTCCCAACGGCCGTGGCGCAGCAGCAGGCGTGCACGCCACTCGCTGACGGTGTTGTCACGCAACTGTGGGTCGTACTTGGCCATCACCTGCAGACCACGCAGATCGAAGCGTTGCGCCAGGCGTAGACCGATCTGCCGGGCGATGGCGACCTGCTCGTCGGCGGAGAACTTCATGCGCTGGGCATAGCCGTCGAGCAGGGCCAGGGCATCTTCGGGGCTCTGTCGGGCCAGACGGCGCAGGCCGAAGCCGACCACGTCGCTCATGGCGTCATCGGCTGGGGCGAAGCGCGCGGTGTTCTTCAGCAATTGCGGTTTCTGCGCCACTTCGACCATAAGCTTGCCGCGCTCGCCGAGCGTCGGCATGCCCTTGATCAGGAAGTTGGCGAGACCGTAGTTGCCGCTTTCCACCGCCAGCTTGGTGCGCTGCCAGCGGCGCTGCTCGGTGAGTTGGCCATTGGCCGCCCAGCGCTCGAACAGCGGGTCGCAGGCATTGGGTTGGGACTTGCCCACCAGCCAGAGCTTTTCGGCGGTGGCGTTGCCTTCTGCAGTCAGACCGCGGCTCAGCTGGTATTGGCCGTACAGACAGTCCAGTTCGGTGAAGTTGAGGTCGGGGTCGTAGTGATCGAGGAAGGGCTTCCAGTCGCCGCGTTCGGCAAGCCAGCGTAACCAGCGCAGCTTCATCCAGTTGGCCTGGGGCAGGTCGCCGTGCTCGGCGAGGAATTTCTCGATCTCGGCGTTGCTCGCCGACTTGAGGCGATTGGTCAGCTCGTCATAAGCCAGATAAGGCGTGAGCGGGTAATCGCGCAGCGCGCTGGCGTACTGGCGATAAGGACCGCTGTCGCCCTTGGCCAGGGCGCGTTTGGCCTCATCGAAGTACTGGCGCTGCTGGGCGAGGCTGGCGGCTTCGACGCCGGCGATGCCGGTGGTTGTAAGAATCAGACAGGAAACTAAAGAGAGAAAGCGACTGCGCATGGCATTTCCAGGGGCAAGCAGAGGTATGGGACAACGCGGTCCGTATCGTTGCATGCCTCTAGCTTAGCCTTTCATCGGGTTGCGGTGAATGCCGCCGGGCGGGATCGACACATGCAGCAAAAAAGCGCGTATGTGCGCCACCTGGAATGCTGATCCCACGGCTGCCGCCTCGGTGGAAACGGCAACAGCCGACTGGCAACTCGGGTAGAATGCGCCGCCTGTTTCTGGAGATGCCCATGACCCTGCTCAAGTTTGCCGACGTATCCCTCGCCTATGGCGCCATGCCCCTGCTGGACGGAGTGTCCTGGCAGATCGCGCGGGGCGAGCGCGTGTGCATCATCGGCCGCAACGGGACGGGCAAGTCGAGCATGCTGCGCCTGGTCAAGGGCGACCAGATGCCGGACGACGGCGAGATCTGGCGCGCACCTGGGCTGAAGATCGGCGAGTTGCCACAGGAGCTGCCGCGCGCCGATGAGCGTACGGTGTTCGACGTGGTCGCCGAAGGCCTGGCCGGTGTCGGCGAGTTGCTGGCGCGCTATCACCACTTGGCGCAGAACATCCAGGGCGACGACGATCTTGAGCAACTGATGCACGTGCAGCAGGAGCTGGAAGCCAAAGACGGCTGGCGCCTGCAGCAACTGGTCGACAGCACCCTGAGCCGCCTGCAGTTGCCAGCGGACAAGACCCTGGCCGAGCTGTCCGGTGGCTGGCGCCGCCGCGTGCTGCTGGCCCAGGCGCTGGTGTCCGAGCCGGATCTGCTGCTGCTCGACGAGCCCACCAACCACCTGGATATCGGCGCCATCGCCTGGCTGGAAGAGGCACTGAAGGATTTTGGCGGTGCCGTGCTGTTCATTACCCACGACCGCTCCTTCCTGCAGAACCTGGCCACACGCATCCTCGAACTGGACCGCGGCGGTCTGATCGACTGGAACGGCGACTACGCCAGCTTCCTGGTGCACAAGGAGCAGCAGCTCGCCGCCGAGGAAACTGCCAACGCGCTGTTCGACAAGCGCCTGGCCCAGGAAGAGGTGTGGATTCGCCAGGGCATCAAGGCCCGCCGCACCCGTAACGAAGGCCGCGTGCGTGCGCTCAAGGCGATGCGCGCAGAGCGTGCCGAGCGCCGCGAGCGTCAGGGCAAGGCGAATATCCAGCTGGAGACCGCGGACAAGTCCGGCAAGCAGGTGATGGTGGCGGAGAACGTCAGCTTCGCTCATAGCGGCGGCCCGTTCCTGGTCAAGGATTTCTCCATGGTCCTGCAACGCGGCGACCGTATCGGTTTGCTCGGCGCCAACGGTACCGGCAAGACCACGCTGCTCAAGCTGCTGCTGGGCGATCTGCAGCCGAGCAGCGGCAGCATCGAGGTCGGCACCAAACTGGAAGTGGCGTATTTCGACCAATTGCGTCACCAGCTCGAGCCGGAAAAGACGGTGATCGACAACGTCGCCGAAGGTCGCGACTTCATCACTATCGATGGCCAGAACCGCCATGTGCTGAGCTACCTGGGCGACTTCCTGTTCAGCCCGCAACGGGCCCGTACACCGGTCAAGGCGCTCTCGGGTGGCGAGCGGGCACGACTGTTGCTGGCGAAGTTGTTCAGCAAGCCGGCCAACCTTCTGGTGCTGGACGAACCGACCAACGATCTGGACGTAGAGACCCTGGAACTGCTCGAAGAAGTGCTGCTCAATTTCCCCGGCACCGTGCTGATGGTCAGCCACGACCGTGCCTTCCTCGATAACGTCGTGACCAGCACCCTGGTGTTCGAGGGTGAAGGCAAGGTGCGCGAATACGTCGGAGGCTATCAGGACTGGCTGCGCCAGGGTGGCTCGCCGCGTCTGCTTGGCGTGGGTGAAAGCAAGTCCGGCAAGGCCGAGCTGGCCACCGCCATCGTCGAAGCGCCGGCCCCAGCGGCAGCGGCCCCGGTGCAGGGGAGCGCCGAGCCGGCGAAGAAGAAACTGAGCTACAAGCTGCAGCGCGAGCTGGAGGCGATTCCCGGGCAGATTGACGCCTTGGAACATGAAATGGCCGCTGTGCAGGAGCAGGTATCCGATCCTGCCTTCTATCAGCAGCCGGTGCAGGTCACCACGGACGTGTTGGCGCGTCTCGAGGGCTTGCAGAAGGAAATGGACGCACTGCTCGAGCGCTGGGCAGAGCTGGAAGGCTGACGAAGGAACGAAGGGCAATGGCCATCGAGTACCGCATCACTCTCGACGACAATCATCAGTTCAGCTACCGGATCGAACTGAATCGCGAATATGACCCCACTGAAGCGCAACAGGCACCTGCCTGGACCCGCCTCGAGCATCAGCAGTGCAGCAATTGCCCGCTCAGCCGCGAGCAGTTCAGCCACTGCCCGGCCGCGGTCGATCTGCAGCGGGTGATCGAGGATTTCCATGGTCTGCCGGCGTTCAAGAAGGCCAGTGTCTGGGTCCGCACGCCAGAGCGTGAGTACACCAAGCATGTCGGGCTGGAAGAGGGGTTGCGGGCGCTGCTTGGAGTGATCATGGCCACCAGCGCCTGCCCGGTGCTGGCGCGCCTGAAGCCCATGGCGCAGCACCATCTGCCGTTTGCCAACAACCAGGAGTTCATCCTGCGCGCGGTGTCGCTGTACCTGGCGCGGCAATACTTCAACATGCGCGAGGGGCGCCTGGCCGATTGGGAGCTGAAGGGGCTGGTGCGCTTGTTCCAGCAACTCAAGCTGGTCAACCAGGCCTTCTGGCAGCGTATTCACGACACCTGTGAAGGCGACTCCAACCTCAAGGCCTTCCTGACCTTCTTCTCGATGTCGTCGAGCATGACGGTGTCGCTGGAAACCCAGCTGCAGAAGATCCGCCCGCTGGTGATGAGTGCGGGCGAGTCGTTCGAGTAAGAGGGTGTCTACAAAATGGCTGCACTTGGCAATACTGCGTTGAAAGCGATCTCGAAATGCTCATTTACAGCACGTAAACTCCGCTTTCTCGATCGTTTTCGCCTTGTCTTGCCTTCGTTCGCCTATCTTGTAAACACCCTCTAAGGCCGAAGCCAAAAAGCTCGCCGCTAAAGCGCCTCCCACGGGCAAAGCCAACGCGGCTAATGTGGGAGAGGCTTCAGCCGCGATGCGATTTCAAGCGCCTTTTTCGCCTTTCTTCAGACGCACCGCGAGCACATCGCAGGGCGCGCCGTGCAGCACGTCATTGGCGGTGGAGCCCAGCAGCAGCGCAAGGCCGTGACGCCCATGGCTGCCAACCACGATCAGGTCGCAACCCTGTTCTTCGGCCAGGCGGTGGATTTCCTGGCGCGGCTGCCCGTAAGCCAGGTGGCGCTGGTCGGCGGTGAGTTCCGGGTACTTGCCGGTGAAGCTGTCCATGCGCTCGCGGGCCTGCTCGAACTGCTGTTGCTGCAGCATCGACAGGTCCATCGGCACGTCGCCGCCAAAGGCCATGGCCATCGGTTCGACGATATGCACCAGGGACATCTTGGCGCCACTGGCCTGGGCCAGCTTCTGCGCACGGACCACTACAGGGTCGCATTCCTCGGTCAGGTCGACGGCGACCAGAATGTGCTGGTAGGGCATGATGAACTCCTCCTTAAGGAAGCAAATGGCTCTGTCTCAAGTATGGCCCCATTGTGTGGGGTAGAGCGACTGGTCTTGAAAAGGCAAAGAAAAGCCCGGTGTGAGCACCGGGCAATGGTTGGGCCAGGCAGGCCGGAAATATGGGCATCAGTGTTGGCCTGCAGCGTACTGGGCGGCAACGCCTTCCAGGCCCTCGATGATGCTGTCGGAATACTTGCTGATCAAAAACGGTACGGTGTTCTCGTTGTAGTTGCGCAGGGATTTCTCGATGTAACGCCACTTGGTTTCGATTGAGCCCAGCGCAGCGCTGATCTGCGGGGTGTTCTGCTGGGCGGCGCTGAGGTTGTCGAGTTGATTGGCGAACTCGCCGACCAGCTCATCGATGGCGCGCTCTTCGCCGCCGCCAAAGAAACTGGTGCCAACCGAGGCACTGCGGGAAGCATAGTCCAGGGCGATGTTCTGCATCAGCAGGCTTTGCTCGCGGCTCTTCTGCGTGAGTGGCGGGACGCTGAAACCGCTTTCTTGCTGAATCTTCTGATACAGCTCCTGACTAATGGCGATGATGTGCTGATTGCTGTCGGCCAGGTCGGCGACGGGTTGCAGGTCAGTGAAACCCTGGCTGCGCATGGCCTCCATTAGTGCCTGTAGACCGCTGCGGTAACTTTGCCAGTTGGTTTGCAATTGCGTGCGCAGCGCCTTGCTTGCGTCGCCAGGCATCTCGCCCAGGCCGTCAAGATGCGCTTGGCCCTCCTGCAGTGACTCGCCAATCATCCGCGCGTAGCGCTGGTCGCCTTCCATGCCGTTGTACATGTAGAAGTCGCCCAGGCTCTTTTGCGTCGCCAGGCGCAACTGATGCAGGCGCAGCAGATCGTCGGCCGGCGCTGCGCTGAGCAAGGAAGGGGAGAGTGACGTGAAGAGAAAAACGAGCAGGGCGCTCAGGGGAAATACAAGCGAACGGCGGCTCGACATGGGCGACTCCGTATGGCCCATCGTGGGGCTCGATTTGTTTTTTGTTACTCGCGACTGGCCCTGTGCCAGCTACAAGTGAGGCGACTGTACCCGGAGCTAGATTGTTTGGCTAGGCACCTGGCCATGCCTGTAACGGCCGGTAAAACACTCGCAATGGCGCGGTATTGACGCGATTTATAGAGAGTGCCTGGAGCCCGCGAGTGACCGGGCTTGCAGAATTCGTCGGGAAAACGACGAAAACGGGCCAATTGACAAGCGCAGGCTTTTCCCCGAAGGTGTGCATACCCAAATCAAACGGGCGTATGAATTGAGCGTTTGCCTGGTCAGGCGCGCCGTTTACAGCCCGAATATCGCGTCGGTGGGTGTGTCGTACCGATTGGAGCTATGCTCGACGGCTGTGCCGTGAGCTGGCCTGCCGGTTGGCTCCGATGTGTACTGTTCAGCTTCCATACCGTGGAGATCAGTTGATGATTTACGAAGGTAAAGCCATCACGGTTAAGGCTCTTGAGAGCGGCATCGTCGAATTGAATTTCGACCTCAAGGGTGAGTCCGTCAACAAATTCAACCGTCTTACCCTCAACGAGCTGCGCGCCTCCGTCGACGCGATCAAGGCTGACGGTTCGATCAAGGGCGTGATTGTCACCAGTGGCAAGGACGTGTTCATCGTCGGTGCCGATATCACCGAGTTCGTCGACAACTTCAAACTGTCCGACGAAGAACTGGTGGCCGGCAACCTCGAAGCCAACAAGATCTTCAGTGATTTCGAAGACCTCGCCGTGCCGACCGTCGTCGCCATCAACGGCATCGCCCTGGGCGGCGGCTTCGAGATGTGCCTGGCCGGTGACTACCGCGTAATGAGCGAGAGCGCCAAGATCGGTCTGCCGGAAGTCAAGCTGGGTATCTACCCGGGCTTTGGCGGTACCGTGCGTTTGCCGCGTGTGATCGGTACCGACAACGCCGTCGAGTGGATCGCCTCCGGCAAGGAGAATCGCGCTGATGACGCGCTGAAAGTCGGCGCCGTCGACGCCGTGGTCGCTCCTGCCAAGCTCAAGGACGCCGCACTGGACCTGATCAAGCGCGCCATCTCCGGCGAGCTGGACTACAAGGCCAAGCGTCAGCCCAAGCTGGAAAAACTCAAGCTCAACGCCATCGAGCAGATGATGTGCTTCGAGACCGCCAAGGGCTTCGTCGCTGGCCAGGCCGGCCCGAACTACCCGGCTCCGGTCGAGGCGATCAAGACCATTCAGAAGGCTGCCAACTTCGGCCGTGACAAGGCGCTGGAAGTCGAGGCCGCCGGCTTCGTCAAGCTGGCCAAGACCTCGGTCGCCGAGAGCCTGATCGGTCTGTTCCTGAACGATCAGGAATTGAAGAAGAAGGCCAAGCACCACGACGAAATTGCGCGTGACGTGAAACTGGCAGCCGTGCTCGGTGCCGGCATCATGGGCGGCGGTATCGCCTATCAGTCGGCCTCCAAGGGCACCCCGATCCTGATGAAGGATATCCGTGAAGAGGGTATCCAGATGGGCTTGAACGAGGCTTCCAAGCTGCTCGGCAAGCGCGTCGAGAAAGGCCGCATGACCCCGGCGAAGATGGCCGAGGCGCTCAACGCCATCCGTCCGACCATGTCTTACGGTGATTTCGGCAACGTCGACATCGTCGTCGAAGCCGTGGTCGAGAACCCCAAGGTCAAGCAGATCGTGCTGGCCGAAGTGGAGGCCGTCGTGCGTGAAGACGCCATCCTGGCCTCCAACACCTCGACCATCTCCATTTCCCTGCTGGCCCAGGCGCTCAAGCGTCCGGAAAACTTCGTCGGCATGCACTTCTTCAACCCGGTGCACATGATGCCGCTGGTGGAAGTCATCCGTGGCGAGAAGTCCAGCGAAGTGGCCGTGGCCACCACCGTTGCCTATGCCAAGAAGATGGGCAAGAACCCGATCGTGGTCAACGATTGCCCGGGCTTCCTGGTCAACCGCGTGCTGTTCCCGTATTTCGGCGGCTTCTCCAAGCTGCTGGGCTTCGGCGTTGACTTCGTGCGTATCGACAAGGTGATGGAGAAGTTCGGCTGGCCCATGGGCCCGGCTTACCTCTCCGACGTGGTCGGCATCGACACTGGCCACCACGGCCGTGACGTGATGGCCGAAGGCTTCCCGGACCGCATGGCCGTGGAAGGCAAGACCGCCGTCGACGTAATGTACGAAGCGGATCGCCTGGGCCAGAAGAATGGCAAGGGCTTCTACGCCTACGAGACCGACAAGCGCGGCAAGCCGAAGAAGGTCACCGACCCGCAGGCCTACGAGCTGCTCAAGTCCATCGTGGTCGAAGAGCGTGAAGTGACCGACGAGGACATCATCAACTTCATGATGATCCCGCTGTGCCTGGAAACCGTTCGTTGCCTGGAAGACGGCATCGTCGACACCGCAGCCGAGGCCGACATGGGCCTGATCTACGGTATCGGCTTCCCTCCCTTCCGTGGCGGTGCGCTGCGCTACATCGATTCGATCGGTGTTGCTGAATTCGTCGCCCTGGCCGACAAATATGCCGAGCTGGGCGCCCTGTACCACCCGACCGCAAAACTTCGCGAAATGGCCGCCAAGGGCCAGAAGTTCTTCGGTTAATCGTGCAGCGAACAGAGCGAGAATAGATATATGAGCCTGAATCCTAGAGATGCAGTGATCGTCGACTTCGGTCGTACCCCGATGGGTCGTTCCAAGGGCGGCATGCACCGCAACACCCGCGCCGAGACCATGTCCGCGCACCTGATCAGCAAAGTGCTGGAGCGCAACGCCAAGATCGACCCGGCTGAAGTCGAGGACGTGATCTGGGGCTGCGTCAACCAGACCCTGGAGCAGGGCTGGAACATCGCGCGCATGGCGTCGCTGATGACCCAGATCCCGCACACCAGCGCCGGCCAGACCGTCAGCCGTCTGTGCGGCTCGTCCATGAGCGCGCTGCACACTGCCGTGCAGGCGATCCAGACCGGCAACGGTGACGTGTTCGTCGTCGGCGGTGTGGAGCACATGGGCCACGTCGGCATGATGCACGGCGTCGATCCGAACCCGCACCTGTCGCTGTACGCCGCCAAGGCGTCCGGCATGATGGGCCTGACCGCGGAAATGCTGGGCAAGATGCACGGCATTACCCGTGAGGCGCAGGACGCCTTCGGTGAGCGTTCGCACCGCCTGGCGCACAAGGCCACCGTCGAAGGCAAGTTCAAGGATGAAATCATCCCGATGCAGGGCTACGACGAGAACGGTTTCCTGAAGATGTACGATTTCGACGAAACCATTCGTCCGGAAACCACCGTCGAAAGCCTGGCTGCGCTGAAGCCGGCCTTCAATCCGAAAGGCGGCACCGTGACTGCAGGTACCTCCTCGCAGATCACTGACGGCGCTTCCTGCATGATCGTCATGAGCGCCCAGCGTGCTCAGGATCTGGGCATCGCCCCGATGGCCGTGGTTCGCGCGATGGCCGTGGCCGGTGTCGATCCGGCGATCATGGGTTACGGCCCGGTGCCGTCCACGCAGAAGGCGCTCAAGCGCGCTGGTCTGAGCATGGCCGATATCGATTTCGTCGAACTCAACGAAGCCTTCGCAGCCCAGGCCCTGCCTGTGCTGAAGGATCTGAAACTGCTCGACAAGATGGAAGAGAAGGTCAACCTGCACGGCGGCGCGATCGCCTTGGGTCACCCCTTCGGTTGTTCCGGGGCCCGTATCTCCGGTACCCTGCTCAACGTCATGAAACAAAACGGCGGCACCCTGGGTGTCTCCACCATGTGCGTGGGCCTTGGCCAAGGCATCACCACCGTCTTCGAACGCATTTAAGCGTCAGTGGACAGAAACCGGGGCCCAGTGCCCCGGTTTTGCTTTTTACGGCTTTTTATTTCGGGAACCGCTCAATGCAGTTGCAGCCAGGACTCTATCGCCACTACAAAGGCCCGCAGTACCGTGTATTTGGTGTGGCACGCCATTCCGAAAATGAGGAAGAGGTAGTGGTCTACCAGGCGTTGTACGGCGAGTTTGGTTTGTGGGTACGACCGCTGAGCATGTTCTGCGAAGAGATCGAGGTGGACGGCAAGCGCGTTCCACGCTTTGCTTTGATTCAGGCCGAAGTCAGCCCTATCGGCAGTTCGGAAGTCTGACTGCGCAGCCCCTGCGCTTGACCTTCGCTTGGTCGCCACTATATATAGCGGGGCCTCAAGGCTCCCTGCCTTCTATATTTCGCAATTCAGGAATTTTCTGATCCATGGGCAAATCGCTGGTCATCGTGGAATCCCCGGCCAAGGCCAAGACCATCAACAAGTACCTGGGCAGCCAGTACGTGGTGAAGTCGAGCATCGGCCATATCCGTGACCTGCCTACCAGCGGCTCGGCAAGCGCCGCCAAGGAGCCGGCCAAGCGTGGCAAGGCCGCCGCTGGTGAAGCGCCTGCGCTGTCGCCCAAGGAAAAGGCCAAGCGTCAGCTGTTCGCTCGCATGGGCGTCGATCCCGAGCACGGCTGGAAGGCCAAGTACGAGATTCTGCCCGGCAAGGAAAAGGTGATCGAAGAATTGCGCCGCCTGGCCAAGGATGCCGACACCATCTATCTCGCAACCGACTTGGACCGCGAAGGGGAGGCCATCGCCTGGCACCTGCGCGAGTCCATCGGCGGCGATGACAGCCGCTACAAGCGCGTGGTGTTCAACGAGATCACCAAGAAGGCGATTCAGGACGCCTTCTCCAGGCCTGGCGAGCTGGACATCAACCGCGTCAACGCGCAGCAGGCGCGCCGCTTCCTCGATCGCGTGGTGGGCTACATGGTCTCGCCGCTGTTGTGGGCCAAGATCGCCCGCGGCCTGTCTGCCGGTCGCGTGCAATCGGTGGCGGTGAAGCTGGTGGTGGCGCGCGAGAAAGAAATCCGCGCCTTCGTGCCGGAAGAATACTGGGAGGTGCATGCCGATCTGGGCACCGCGAAGAACGCCAAGGTGCGCTTCGAGGTAGTGCGCGAAGACGGTGCGGCCTTCAAACCGGTCAATGAAGCGCAGGCCATGGCGGCGCTGGAGAAGCTCAAGGTTTCCAGCTACAGCGTGGTCAAGCGTGAAGACCGTCCCACCAGCAGCAAGCCGTCGGCGCCTTTCATCACCTCCACCCTGCAGCAGGCGGCGAGCAATCGCCTGGGCTTTGGGGTGAAGAAGACCATGATGATGGCCCAGCGTCTCTACGAGGCCGGCTACATCACTTATATGCGTACCGACTCGACCAACCTGTCCAACGACGCGGTGGAGATGGTGCGCGGCTTTATCGGCAGCGAGTACGGCGACAAGTACCTGCCGGGCAAGCCCAACCTGTATTCGAGCAAGGAAGGCGCTCAGGAGGCGCACGAGGCGATTCGTCCGTCAGACGTCAACCTGCGCCCGACCCAGCTGTCGGGCATGGAGCGCGATGCCGAGCGTTTGTATGACCTGATCTGGCGCCAGTTCGTCGCCTGCCAGATGCCGCCGGCCGAGTACCTGTCCACCAGCGTCACCGTAGCCGCTGGCAATTTCGAGCTGCGCGCCAAGGGCCGCATCCTCAAGTTCGACGGTTACACGCGTGTGCTGCCGCAACAGAGCAAGCCGGGCGAGGATGACGTCCTGCCGGAAATGAAGGAAGGCGAGGGCCTCAAGCTGATCCAGCTCGACCCTAGCCAGCACTTCACCAAGCCACCGGCACGCTACTCCGAAGCCAGCCTGGTCAAGGAACTGGAAAAGCGCGGTATCGGCCGCCCGTCCACTTACGCGGCGATCATCTCCACCATCCAGGATCGCGGCTACGTGACGGTGCATAACCGTCGCTTCTATGCCGAGAAGATGGGCGACATCGTCACCGAGCGTCTCGACGAGAGCTTCGCCAACCTGATGGATTACAGCTTTACCGCCACCATGGAAGAGCATCTCGACGATGTGGCCCAGGGTGGGCGCGAGTGGAAGAACCTGCTCGACGAATTCTACGGCGACTTCAAGAAGAAGCTCGAAGCGGCCGAGGCTGGCGAGGGCGGCATGCGTGCCAACCAGCCGACCCTGACCGACATCCCGTGCCGCGAGTGCGGCCGGCCGATGATGATTCGTACTGCCTCCACTGGCGTGTTCCTCGGCTGCTCCGGCTATGCGCTGCCACCGAAGGAGCGCTGCAAGGCCACCATCAACCTGGTGCCGGGTGACGAGATCGCCGCGGACGACGAGGGTGAGTCCGAGTCCCGCGTGTTGCTCGGCAAGCATCGCTGCCCGATCTGCTCCACGGCCATGGATGCCTACCTGCTGGATGAAACCCGCAAGTTGCATATCTGCGGTAACAACCCGGACTGCACCGGCTACGAAATCGAGCAGGGCCAGTACCGCATCAAAGGCTATGAGGGTCCGAGCCTGGAGTGCGACAAGTGCGGCAGCGAGATGCAGCTCAAGACTGGCCGTTTCGGCAAGTTCTTCGGTTGCACCAACCCGAGCTGCAAGAACACCCGCAAGCTGCTGAAGAATGGCGAGGCGGCGCCGCCGAAGATGGACAAGGTGGAAATGCCCGAGCTCAAGTGCGAGAAGGTGGACGACACCTACGTGCTGCGCGACGGTGCCTCGGGTCTGTTCCTTGCTGCCAGTCAGTTCCCGAAGAATCGCGAGACGCGTGCGCCGCTGGTGCTGGAGATCGTCCCGCACAAGCACGAGATCGATCCCAAGTACCACTTCCTCTGCGATGCCCCGCAAAAAGATCCGGATGGTCGCCCGGCGGTGATTCGCTATAGCCGCAAGACCAAGGAGCAGTACGTGCAGTCCGAGGTCGACGGCAAGCCGACCGGCTGGCGTGCGTTCTACGACGGCGGCAAGTGGAAGGTCGAGGACAAGCGCTAAGGCCTTGTCCATCAGTTGCCGAGCGTTGACCGGGTTTAGACCCTGGCCGACGCTCGCGAGATTGCAAGGCTGACGAGATGCGCGTCTGGCGACTGCCAACGCGCGTATCATCAGCCGGTCTGCTGTGGAGGTCGCCGTAATGGCCAAAGAAATCTACACCCGCACCAATCAGAAGATCTTCTTCGCCGGCATTGCCCTGGACAACTGGCGCAAGGCCGAGGCGTCTTCCGCGTTCAACGTGCAGGCGCTGGTGCAGGCCGAGCGTGAGGCCGCGCTGTTTCACCTTTACGGTGGACTCCTTGGGGTGTGCCATGAGATTGCGGGTTACTACCGCATGAGCGACGCCGCGCCTTCGCGTGTCGAGGCTTTCGTTCAGCAGGCAGTACTCGAGGGATCGCCCAGCCCGGAGCTGGCTGAGCTGGTCGAACTGGCGCAGCAGCGCGAGACCTGGCTGGCGCAGTTGCTGGCTGCCTACGCTGAGCTGTTCCAGCCTCCGCGCGAGGAGCGCAAGGCCAAGGTCGACCCGTCGATGCCGTTGATCACGGCAGTCAGCGTCGGCGAAGAGCCTGTCGAGGTGAGCCTCGACGATATCGATGCCTGGCGTCAGCAGCTCAAGGCCTTGATACTGCGTTTCCGCGAAGGCCTCAGTGAGTGCTGATTGGGTTTAACTGGACCAGTGGGCTGGGGATGACTCCGGCGGACTGTTACAATGTCGTGTTTTTGCACAGAGACTGAGCCATGCCTACATCCTTTCTGGAAATCGTCGAACTGCCCGATGGGCGCATCGCCCTGCGTCGTGCAGAGGATGAAGAGGCGTTGGTGACCCTGGACTTCTCCGCTGATGCCAAGGCTTTTCTGCAGGGGCAACATATCGAGGTGGCCAAGGCGATGCTCAATGTCGGGGTGCAGATGGCCGGGCGCATGGCCGAGGGTGATTTCAGTCACGAGGAAGAGGGGCCGCGGGTCCTGCACTGAGATCGCTGCGATACAACGCAAACGGGGCTCCAATGGAGCCCCGTTTTCATTTGCGAGCATGATTCAGCCCAGGCTGATATTCAAACTCTGCGCGCCACCGCTACTGGCGGCCTGTGCCAGGCGCTGGCGGGTGCTGCGCTCGACAGGGTGCAGCCAGCTGATCACTGTATGGCTGCGCCCCAGCTTGAGCGCTTCCTCGGCCAACTCCAGGGCATTTTGCCCTTGCCGCGGCTGCAGCAGCAGGATGCGTTCGCGATTGAGCCCGGCGTCACGCAGCCAGCTTTGTGTGAGGCTGGCAGGCGGCGCCACCAGGGTCAGCCAGCGCGCGTCCTGATTCTGGCTCAGCTCGCGCAGAATCGGCGCCAGCAAGTGCAGGCAGTGGCCGGCCGCGCCGCGCAGAGCCAATTCACTGAAAGCCTGTTCGGCTTCGCCAGGGGCGATGTCATCGGTAACCAATGGATCGCCCGACGCGTTGGCAAGAAAGGCGTCGAAAAGGGGAAGTTGCGGGCGCTCGAACGACTGCTGCATTTGCATGGCGTTTCCTCAGCGGCGGATTACACCGACACTCAAACCTTCGATGACCAGGTCCTGGTGCTCCAGGTCCACTTCGATCGGGGCGAACTCGGGATTTTCGGCCAGCAGCCAGACCTTGTTGCCCTCGCGCTTGAAGCGCTTGACCGTCACCTCGTCATCGATGCGCGCAACCACGACCTGGCCGTTACGTGCCTCGCGGGTGGTATGTACGGCGAGCAGGTCACCATCGAAAATACCGATGTCCTTCATGCTCATGCCGCGTACGCGCAGCAGATAGTCGGCCTTGGGCTGAAAGAATGCCGGGTTGATCTGGCACGATTCCTCGACATGTTGTTGTGCGAGGATCGGTGCGCCAGCGGCGACACGGCCGATCACCGGCAGGCCCTCGTCCTCGTTCGCAGCGCCCGCTTCGAAACCGGGAATGCGAATGCCGCGCGACGCGCCTGGGGTCATCTCGATGGCGCCTTTGCGGGCGAGAGCCTTGAGGTGCTCCTCTGCCGCATTGGGTGATTTGAACCCCAGTTCCTGGGCGATTTCCGCACGGGTGGGAGGGTAACCGTTGTCTTCCAGGCAGCGTTTGATAAAGGCGAGGATCTCGGCTTGGCGTGGCGTCAGTTTCAGCATGGCTGGGCTCTGTCTTTATATACAGTGACTGGAATTATATACAGTAAGCGGGGCTTGGCAACGATCTATTTGCTGGGGGCCATCTCCGGCTTGTTACCCGTGCTGCGCAATCTTCGTCTCTGCTTGTTGTAAGCTGTGACCCGCCGGCCAAAAGACGGCTCATGCGGCTTGACAATGCAGTGAGCTGAAACGTATGTTTCAAACAAGTGTTTGTCAGGTGATAACTCATGGCTCAGTCGGAAACCGTTGAACGCATTCTCGATGCTGCGGAACAGCTGTTCGCGGAAAAAGGCTTCGCCGAGACTTCGTTGCGTCTGATTACCAGCAAGGCCGGGGTCAACCTGGCAGCCGTCAACTATCACTTCGGTTCCAAGAAGGCGCTGATCCAGGCGGTCTTCTCGCGGTTCCTCGGCCCATTCTGCGCCAGTCTGGAAAAGGAGCTCGATCGCCGTCAGGCCAAGTCCGACACCCAGGTGTCCCTGGAGGAGCTGCTTGAACTGCTGGTCGAGCAGGCCCTCGCGGTCAAGCCGCGCAGCGGCAACGACCTTTCCATCTTCATGCGCCTGCTGGGCCTGGCCTTCAGTCAAAGCCAGGGGCACCTGCGCAAGTACCTCGAAGAGGTGTACGGCAAGGTATTCCGCCGCTATATGCTGCTGGTGCACGACGCCGCGCCGCGTATTCCCCCGCTTGAGCTGTTCTGGCGCGTGCACTTCATGCTTGGCGCTGCCGCGTTCAGCATGTCCGGCATCAAGGCCCTGCGTGCGATGGCCGAGACCGATTTCGGCGTCAATACCTCGATCGAGCAGGTGATGCGCATGATGGTGCCGTTCCTGGCCGCGGGCATGCGCTCAGAAACCGGGGTCAACGATCCGGCGCTGGCCGGCGCGCAGCTCAAGCCGCGCAGCAAAGCGCCGAGCGCCACGCCCAAGGCCTGACCGGTCAGCCGGTGGGCTTGGCTTCGCCCTTCGGCTAAGCTAGCGGCCCATGTGCGATCTCGATCTCCTCCATATCTCCATTGCCGACCAGATGCTCTATGGCTTCAGTGCCGGGCAGTTATCGGTGCGTTTGCCCGTATCTACCGCCCGTAACGGCGCGGGTGAGCGCAATGGCTCGGGCTGTACGCCGCGTGGGCTGCATCAGGTGCGCGCGAAGATCGGCGCCGGTTTGCCGCTGGCTGCGGTACTGCGCGGCCGGCGCTGGACCGGCGAGGTGTGGTCGCCGCAGCTGCACGGGCAGTCCCCCGGCCGTGACTGGATTCTCACCCGCATTCTCTGGCTGAGCGGTCTCGAGCCGGGGCGTAACCGCATGGGTGAGGTCGATACCTTCCGCCGCTACATCTACCTGCACGGCACGCCGGACACGGAACCCATGGGCGAGCCGTTGTCCCATGGCTGCATTCGTTTGCGTAACGTAGACATGCTGGCGCTCTTCGATCGCGTGCCGCTGCACTGCGAGGTGCGTATCGACGAGGCGCCTTGCCCGCAGTGGGCTGCAAACCAGGATTTCAAATAAGGAATACGTTCATGCAAGGCTCTTTGATGATGGACATCGCCGGTACCTGGCTGACTGCCGAGGATCGCCAGATGCTGCGCCAGCCCGAGGTGGGCGGTCTGATCATTTTTGCCCGCAACATCGAGTCGCCGCGTCAGGTGCGCGAGCTGTGCCAGAGCATCCGCGCTGTGCGCCCGGATCTGCTGCTGGCGGTGGATCAGGAAGGCGGGCGCGTGCAGCGTTTGCGTCAGGGCTTTCTGCGGCTGCCGGCGATGCGTGCGATTGCCGATAATCACAACGCCGAAGAGCTGGCCGAGCATTGCGGCTGGCTGATGGCGACCGAGGTGCTGGCCGTCGGGCTGGATCTAAGCTTCGCCCCGGTGCTGGACCTCGACCACCAGCGCAGTGCGGTGGTCGGCAGCCGCGCCTTCGAAGGCGATGCGCAGCGCGCCACCACGCTGGCTGCCGCGTTCATTCGCGGTATGCACCAGGCCGGCATGGCCGCCACCGGCAAGCACTTCCCCGGGCATGGCTGGGCCGAGGCGGACTCTCACGTGGCCATTCCGGTCGACGAGCGCAGCCTCGACGAGATTCGTGCCTGTGACATGCAGCCATTCAAGCGTCTGGCTGTCGAGCTCGATGCGGTGATGCCGGCGCACGTTATTTATCCGCAGGTCGATGAGCAGCCGGCGGGGTTCTCGCGGCGTTGGCTGCAGGACATCCTGCGCGGCGAGCTGGGCTTCGATGGGGTGATTTTCAGCGATGACCTGTCCATGGCCGGTGCGCATGTGGTTGGTGATGCCGGCAAGCGTATCGAGGCGGCGCTCGCGGCCGGTTGCGACATGGGGCTGGTGTGCAATGACCGGGAGGCGGCCGAACTGGCCCTCAGCGCCTTGCAGCGCTTGCAGGTCACGCCCGCCGAGCGCCTGCAGCGCATGCGTGGGCGCGGTCATGCCTGCACCGATTATCGCCAGGCGCCGCGCTGGTCGGCGGCAGTGGCAGCGCTTAGGAGCGCGCAGTTGATTGACTGAGGGGCGGGGCCTCTGCGCAAAAGTCGCTTTGCGGCGTTTTCGGCCCTCTCCAACCCCTCTTCCATGAAGGGGAGAGGGGAGCCAAGCGTGTAAAACCTTAAGTGAGCGGTACTACGCTCAAAGCGGGCTGATGCGTACCAGGGCGCCCAGGCTGCCATGATCCAGATAGGTCAGGCTGTTGTCCTTCAGGCGCTGGGCGACTTTCATGTGTTCGCTGCTTTCCAGCAGGCCGTCGGCACTGAAACGATTGATCCACAGTTCCAGATCCAGATCGGCGAAGCGATCCTGAGTGAAGGCGAGGGTGCCTTCGACCGGGTAGTGGCCGAGGTGCGCCTCGCCACTGGTGACCGCAATGCGGCTCGGTGTAGTGCCCAGCGTCTGGCTCCAGGCCTTGTGCAGCAGGACCTCATAACCGTTGCCGGGGTTGAGCTTGGCAGCTTCGTTGTCGAGGCTGGTGGCGCGCTCGCTGCCGCCGATCGGCAGTGCGGTGCCGGCCCAGTCGTCCGGGGCGATTTTCGGCGCGATGACTGGGTCACCCGCCTGGCGGAATACCAGCAGTTCGACCTGGTACAGGCGTTCGGCGAAGGCGCTCGGGGCGAGCAGGCAGAGCAGCAGGGCGATCAGGTGCAATGGGCGCAGCATGTGAGAGTCCTTCAGGTGGTGGGCGCGAGGCGCTCGAACAGGGCTTCCAAGGTGTTGAAGCGCTCTTCCGCGCGCTCCATCGGCACCTGGATCTTGAAGACGGTGGCGCCTTCGAACTTGTAGCGTTTTGGTTGCGCTTGGATCAGCTTGATCAGCGTCAGCGGGTCGACGCAGGTTTCTGCGGCAAACTCGATGCGGCCGCCCTGCGGGCCGGCGTCGACCTTGGTGATGCCCAGCTTCTCCGCTTGCAGCTTGAGCATTGTCAGGCGCATCAGGTGCTTGGTTGGCTCCGGCAGCAGGCCGAAGCGGTCGATCATCTCCACCTGCAGCTCCTTCAGACCGTCCTCGTCGGTGGCCGAGGCGATGCGCTTGTAGAGGATCAGGCGCGCATGCACGTCGGGCAGATAGTCCTCGGGAATCAGCGCCGGCACGCGCAGGTTGATCTCCGTGCCGCCGCCCAGCGGCTGGTCGAGGTTGGGCTGCTCGCCTTTCTGGATGGCCTTGACCGCGCGCTCGAGCATTTCCATGTAGAGAGTGAAGCCGACCGCCTGAATCTGCCCGCTCTGACCATCGCCGAGCAGCTCGCCGGCGCCGCGGATTTCCAGGTCGTGAGTGGCGAGGATGAAGCCAGCGCCCAGGTCCTGCGCGCCGGCGATGGCTTCCAGGCGCTTCTGCGCATCCTCGGTCATGCTCTTGCGCGGCGGGGTGAGCAGGTAGGCGTAGGCCTGGTGGTGGCTACGACCGACGCGGCCGCGCAGCTGGTGCAGCTGGGCCAGGCCGAACTTGTCGGCACGCTCGATGATGATGGTGTTGGCGCTGGGCACGTCGATGCCGGTCTCGATGATGGTCGAGGCCACCAGCACGTTGAAGCGCTTGTGGTAGAAGTCGCTCATCACCTGTTCGAGATCGCGCTCGCGCATCTGCCCGTGGCCGATGCCGATGCGCGCCTCGGGCACCAGCTCGGCCAGATCGGCGGCGCATTTCTCGATGGTCTTCACATCGTTGTGCAGGTAGTACACCTGGCCGCCGCGCAGCAGTTCGCGCAGCAGTGCTTCCTTGATGGTCGGCTTGTTCTCTTCCATGACGAAGGTGCGTACCGACAGCCGTCGCGCCGGCGGCGTGGCGATGATCGACAGGTCGCGCATGCCGGCCACGGCCATGTTCAGGGTGCGCGGGATTGGCGTGGCGGTGAGGGTGAGGATATCCACCTCGCTGCGCAGCGCCTTGAGCTGCTCCTTCTGGCGCACGCCGAAACGGTGTTCTTCGTCGATGATCACCAGGCCCAGGTTGTGGAACTTGACATCGTCCTGCAGCAGCTTGTGGGTGCCGATGACGATGTCCACCTTGCCTTCGGCCAACTGCTGCACGGCGCCTTCGACTTCCTTGGCGCTCTTGAAGCGGCTCATCACCTCGACCTTCACCGGCCAGTCGGCGAAGCGGTCGCGGAAGCTGTTGTAGTGCTGCTGAGCGAGCAGGGTGGTGGGCACCAGCACGGCCACCTGCTTGCCGCTGTGCACGGCGATGAAGGCGGCGCGCATGGCCACCTCGGTCTTGCCGAAGCCGACATCGCCGCAGACCAGGCGGTCCATCGGCTTGCCGGCCAGCATGTCGGCGCGTACGGCGTCGATGGCGGCCTGCTGGTCCGGGGTTTCCTCGAAGGGGAAGCCGGCGCTGAAGGTGGCGTAGTCCAGGGCTGGGTCCTGGAAGGCGAAGCCTTCACGGGCGGCGCGGCGGGCGTAGATATCGAGCAGTTCGGCGGCGACGTCGCGCACCTGTTCGGCGGCCTTGCGCTTGGCCTTCTGCCAGACTTCCGAGCCGAGCCGGTGCAGCGGCGCCAGGGCGTCGTCGCTGCCGCTGTAGCGGGCGATCAGGTGCAGGCTGGCCACCGGCACGTAGAGCTTGGCGTCGTCGGCGTACTGCAGGGCGAGAAATTCGGCGGCCTGGCCGTCGAATTCCATGGTCACCAGGCCCAGGTAGCGGCCGACGCCGTGATCGATGTGCACCACCGGCGCGCCTTCGCGCAGTTCGGTGAGGTTCTTGATCACGTTGTCGCCGCCTTCGCGGCCTTTCTCACGGCGGCGACGCTGCATCACGCGCTGGCCGAACAGCGGGTTCTCCGGGACCAACGCCAGTTCGTCGAGCAGCAGACCTTCGTCCAGCGGCGCGATGCAGATGTTCAGGCGTTCGCCGCTTTCGACGAAGGCCGGCCAGCCATCGACCTCCTTCGGCTTGAGCTTGAGGCGGGCGAGCAGTTCCAGCAGCACCTCGCGGCGTCCGGCCGATTCGGCGCAGAACAGCACGCGGCCCTGGTATTCCTCGATGAAGCGGCGTAGCGCCGCCAGCGGCTCGCCGGCCTTGGCCTGTATCGCCAGATCGGGCAGGGCGCGCGCCTCGAAGCGGGTCTGGCCGACACCGGCTTCGATGTCGTCCTGATTGACCACCACGCGCGGCCAGCTCTTCAGGCGGGCGAAGCAGTCCTCCACCGGCAGGAAAATGTCTGCAGGTGGCAGCAGCGGGCGCTCGGGATCGACGCGGCGGTCCTCGTAGCGGTTGCGCGCATCCTGCCAGAACTGCTCGGCGGCCTTCTCGATGCCGGGCAGGGAGAACACCTGGGTGTCGCCCGGCAGGTAGTCGAACAGGGTGCCGGTTTCCTCGAAGAACAGCGGCAGGTAGTACTCGATGCCGGCTGGGGTGATGCCCGAGGACAGGTCCTGATAGATCGGGCAGCGGCGAAAATCCACGTCGAAACGTTCGCGAAAGCGCCCGCGGAAATCGGTGACAGCTTTCTTCTCCAGTGGAAACTCACGCGCCGGCAGCAGGCGGATCGACTCGACCTTGTCCACCGAGCGCTGGTTTTCCGGGTCGAAGGTGCGCAGGGTCTCGATCTCGTCGTCGAACAGATCGATGCGGTAGGGCACCTCGCTGCCCATGGGGAAGAGGTCGATCAGCGCGCCGCGCACGGCGAACTCGCCATGTTCGTACACCGTGTCGACGCAGCGGTAGCCTGCAGCCTCAAGGCGCGTGCGCATCTGCTCCACATCCAGCTTCTGGCCCACGTCCAGCACCAGGCTGCTACCCAGCAGGAAGCGCTTCGGCGCCAGGCGGTGTAGGGCAGTGGCGATCGGCACTACGAGAATGCCGCGGCTCAGTTGCGGTAGCCGATACAGCGCGGCGATACGCTGCGAGATGATGTCCTGGTGGGGCGAGAAGACGTCGTAGGGCAGGGTCTCCCAGTCAGGGAAATGCAGCACCGGCAGATCCGGGGCGAAGAAGGCCAGTTCTTCCTGCAGGCGCTCGGCGCTCTGGCTGCCCTCGGTCAATACCAGGGTGAAACGCCCGGCATTGCTGGCCGCTTCGGCTATCGCCAGGGAGAGGGCGGCGCCGGGCAGGTTGCCCCATTGCTGTTTGCCGGCGCTGGCCGGCAGAGACGGAAGACGCAGTACGGACACGGGCGGCTCACGATCATTACGAAGGGCCGGGAATTGTAGCGGGGCTTGGTGGTCAATGTCAGTCGCGACAGGCGCGCATTGCTCATGCTCTCGCTCGCCGTCATAATGTAGCCCCTTTTTTCAGCCCCTACATGTGGAAGGTACTGCCCGTGACTCAGAAGCCCGACCAGTGTCTCGGTGAATGGATCGATCGTGAAGCCCTCGCGGAAGCGATGATTCCGCTGATTGGTCAGCTCTATCGCAACAACAATGTGGTGACCTCGATCTACGGCCGCGGCCTGATCAACCGTTCGGTCATCGACATCCTCAAGGCTCACCGTTTCGCTCGCCATCGCCTGGCCGATGAGGCCGAACTGTCGGTCCACGACACCTTCCCCATGCTCAAGGCCATGAGCGAGCTCAAGCTGGGCGCCGCCTCCGTGGACCTGGGCAAGCTGGTTGCCAAGTTCAAGGCCGAAGGTGCTGGCCGCGCTGTCGAGCAGTTCGTCAAGGACGAGCTGGCCGATGTAGTTGGCAAGCAGAACGGTGCAGGCCGTGAAGGCACCGACGTGGTGCTCTACGGTTTCGGCCGTATCGGTCGCCTGCTGGCGCGCATCCTGATCGAGAAGACCGGTGGCGGCGATGGCCTGCGTCTGCGTGCCATCGTCGTGCGCAAGGGTGCCAGCAACGATCTGGTCAAGCGTGCCAGCCTGCTGCGTCGCGACTCGGTGCACGGCAAGTTCAACGGCACCATCACCATCGATGAAGAGAACAACACCCTGACGGCCAACGGCAACCTGATCCAGGTGATCTACGCCAAGGACCCGAAAGAAGTCGATTACACCCAGTACGGCATCAAGAACGCGCTGCTGGTGGACAACACCGGTGTATGGCGTGATGCCGAGGGTCTGGGCCAGCACCTGACCTGCCCGGGCGTCGATCGCGTGGTCCTCACCGCGCCTGGCAAGGGCGCGCTGAAGAACATCGTGCACGGCATCAACCACAGCGAAATCACCGCTGAGGACAAGATCATCTCCGCGGCTTCCTGTACCACCAACGCCATCGTGCCGGTGCTCAAGGCAGTCAACGACAAGTACGGCATCGTCAATGGTCACGTCGAGACCGTTCACTCGTACACCAACGACCAGAACCTGATCGACAACTTCCACAAAGGCAGTCGTCGTGGTCGTAGCGCCGCGCTGAACATGGTCATCACCGAAACCGGCGCGGCTACCGCTGCTGCCAAGGCGCTGCCAGTGCTCAAGGGCAAGCTGACCGGCAACGCCATTCGTGTGCCGACGCCGAACGTGTCCATGGCCATTCTCAACCTGAATCTGGAGAAGGCCACCACCCGCGAAGAAATCAACGAGTACCTGCGCCAGATGGCCATGCACTCTGACCTGCAGAAGCAGATCGATTTCGTCAGCTCGCAGGAAGTGGTGTCCACCGACTTCGTCGGTTCGCGTCATGCCGGTGTGGTCGATGCCGAAGCCACCATCGCCAACGATAACCGTGTCGTGCTGTACGTCTGGTACGACAACGAGTTCGGTTACAGCTGCCAGGTGGTGCGCGTGATGGAAGACATGGCTGGGGTCAACCCGCCTGCTTTCCCTCGCTGATAGCTGGGTAGCATGAAAAACGGGAGCCTCGGCTCCCGTTTTTTTATGCGCAGCGAAAAGGATGAGTGGAGGGGGGCAGTTTGACCTGAGTCAGCATCGAGATTGTTGCGCCCTGTTACCGAAAAGCCAAAAAAGCAAGCGCTTGGGTGGTCAGTGCAGGGGGGCGTCTTTATAATCGAGCAGATTTTTTACCCAGGTTTGGCGCCTTCCTCCACGCCCGTATCGTATCGGTGTGGTTGGGTCTATTAGACTTTTGGTTGCGCCGCCTGTCCTATAAAAAGCTTTCTAAATCAGTGGTTAGGCAAACCTATGATCAAACTAAAGCATGGGCTTGATTTGCCCATAACGGGTGCGCCGACACAGCGTATCGAGGCCGCCAGGCCCGTGCGCAGTGTCGCCGTCATCGGCTTCGACTATCACGGGATGAAGCCGACGATGGAAGTGCAGGTCGGTGATCGGGTCAAGCTCGGTCAATTGCTGTTTACCGACAAGAAGACACCCGGCGTGCGCTACACCGCCCCCGCTGCTGGCGTGATCAGCGCCATTCACCGCGGCGAGAAGCGTGTTCTGCAGTCCGTGGTCATCGATATCGATGGCGACGAGCAGGAGACCTTCGCCCAATACGCCGCCGATCAGCTCGAAACGCTGAGTGACGAGCAGGTTCGCGAAAACCTGCAGCAGTCCGGCCTTTGGACTGCCCTGCGTACGCGTCCGTTCAGCAAAGTGCCGGCGCTCGATGCCGTGCCCAGCTCGATCTTCGTCACCGCCATCGATACGCACCCGCTCGCTGCTGATCCAGCAGTGATCATCGGTGAACATGCCGCTGATTTCGAAAACGGTCTGAAGGTTCTCGGCAACCTGGCCAAGGTGTTCCTGTGCAAGGCCGACGGCGCCAGCCTGCCTGGCGAGAAACTGGCCAAGGTGCAGAGCGAAGCCTTCGCCGGCCCGCACCCGGCCGGTCTGCCAGGCACTCACATTCACTTCCTCGATCCGGTCAGCACCAGCAAGAGCGTGTGGCAAATCGGTTATCAGGACGTGATCGCGGTGGGCAAGCTGTTCACCACAGGCCAGCTGTTCGTCGAACGCGTGGTTGCCCTCGGCGGCCCGGTTGCCGAGCAACCACGTCTGCTGCGCACCCGTCTGGGCGCCAACCTGGAAGAGCTCACCGCCGGTGAACTCAAGCCCGGCTTCAATCGGGTGATTTCCGGCTCGGTGTTCGGCGGTCGTACCGCGCAGGGCGCGTTCGCCTTCCTTGGTCGTTACCACAACCAGGTGTCCTGCCTGAGCGAAGGTAACGAGCGCGAGATGATGCATTACCTGCGTGCCGGCGTTAACAAGCACTCGGTATTGAACATCTTCGTTTCCAAGCTGGCCGGCTCCAAGCTGTTCAACTTCACTACCACCACCAACGGCAGCCCGCGTGCCATGGTGCCGGTGGGCAACTACGAAGCGGTGATGCCGTTGGACATCCTGCCGACTCAACTGCTGCGCTACCTGATCGTCGGCGACACCGAGATGGCCCAGAAGCTGGGTTGCCTGGAACTCGACGAAGAAGACCTGGCGCTGTGCACCTACGTGTGCGCCGGCAAGTATGAATATGGCCCGATCCTGCGGGACAACCTCACCCGCATCGAGAAGGAGGGTTAATCCGTGGGCATTCGTGCATTCCTCGACAAGATCGAGCACAACTTCGAGAAGGGCGGCAAGTACGAGAAGTGGTATGCCCTCTACGAGGCCATCGACACCTTCTTCTATCGTCCTGGCAGTGTGACCAAGACCACCGCTCACGTGCGTGATGGCATCGACCTCAAGCGCATGATGATCACCGTGTGGCTGTGCACCTTCCCGGCCATGTTCTTCGGCATGTGGAACACCGGCTACCAGGCCAACCTGATCTTCGCCAACAGCCCCGAGCTGCTGGCGAGCCAGGAAGGCTGGCGCTTCGCTCTGATCGGCTCGCTGGCCGGTTTCGATCCGAACAGCCTGTGGGACAACTTCATCCAGGGCGCGGCCTACTTCCTGCCTGTCTACGCGGTGACTTTCATCGTCGGCGGCTTCTGGGAAGTGCTGTTCGCTTCGATCCGCAAGCATGAGGTCAACGAAGGCTTCTTCGTCACCTCCGTGCTGTTCGCCCTGATTCTGCCGCCGAGCATTCCGCTGTGGCAGGTGGCTCTGGGCATCAGCTTCGGCGTGGTGATTGGCAAGGAAGTGTTCGGTGGTACCGGCAAGAACTTCCTCAATCCGGCACTGACCGGCCGTGCCTTCCTGTTCTTCGCCTACCCGGCGCAGATGTCGGGCGATGCGGTCTGGACTGCAGTGGACGGCTTCGCCGGCGCCACTTCGCTGAGCCTGGCAGCTTCCGGCGGTATCGAGAACGTGATCAACAACGGCATCACCTGGATGGACGCCTTCATCGGCACCATTCACGGTTCGATCGGTGAGACCAGCACCCTGGCCATCGCCATCGGCGGCCTGGTTCTGCTGATCACCAAGATCGCCTCCTGGCGCATCGTCGCCGGCGTGATGCTGGGCATGATCGGCCTGAGCCTGCTGCTCAACCTGATCGGTTCCAACACCAACCCGATGTTCGCCATGCCCTGGTACTGGCATCTGGTGGTGGGCGGTTTCGCCTTCGGCATGTTCTTCATGGCCACCGACCCGGTGTCGGCCTCCATGACCAACACCGGCAAGTGGATCTTCGGCGCCCTGATCGGCGTGATGGTCGTACTGATTCGTGTGGTCAACCCGGCCTTCCCCGAGGGCATGATGCTGGCGATCCTGTTCGCCAACCTGTTTGCACCGCTGATCGACCACTTCGTCGTTCAGGCCAATATCAAGCGGAGGCTGGCACGCAATGTCTAGTCAAAAAGAATCCACCGTTCGCACGCTGACGGTGGCCGTGCTGGTGTGTCTGGTGTGCTCGGTGTTCGTCGCCGGCGCTGCCATCGCACTGAAGCCGACTCAGGTAGAAAACCGTC
>NZ_DJSX01000075.1:0-146080 GCF_002439135.1 Pseudomonas sp. UBA6323
AATCAAGGTGGGTGTAGATCTGCGTGGTGGCGATGTCGGCGTGGCCGAGCAACTCCTGCACGGCGCGCAGGTCCTGCGAGGACTCCAGCATATGGCTGGCAAAGCTGTGGCGCAGCATGTGCGGATGCAGGTGTTGGCCCAGCTCGCGTACACCCGCCTGGCGTACGCGCAGCTGCACCGCGCGCGGCCCGAGGCGTCGGCCCTGCTGGCTGATGAACACTGCCCCGTCGCCGGGGTTGGCCAGCTTGCGCAGGGGCAGCCACTGCTCCAGCGCCTGGCGCGCCAGGCTGCCGACCGGCAGTTCGCGCACCTTGTTGCCTTTGCCGCGTACGCGCACCAGGCCGGCCGGCAGGTCCAGGCCATCGAGATCGAGCCCGACCAGTTCGGACAGGCGCAGCCCGGAGGAATAGAACAGCTCGAGCATGGCCTGATCGCGGCGAGCGATGAAGTCATCCTCGACCGCGCCGTCGAGCAGCTGCGCGCTGCGATCGGCGTCCAGCGTGCGCGGCAGGCGGCGTTCGCGTTTCGGCGGGCTGAGGCCGGTGGCCGGGTCGTGGCGGCACAGGCCTTCACGCAACAGATATTGATAGAGGCCGCGGGTGGCCGAGAGCAGGCGTGCCAGGCTGCGGCTGGACAGGCCCTGCTGATGCAGGCGGGCAACCAGGCGGCGCAGATTGCGCGTGTCCAGCTCGGCCCAGTCACTCAGGCCTTCGGCTTCGCAGAATGCCTGGACCTTGCCGAGGTCACGGCGATAGCCGTCAAGGGTATGCACCGACACCTGGCGCTCGCGGCGCAGGTGTTCGAGGTAGGCATCGAGAGCAGCGGCAAGCTTCAAGCTTCAAGCTCCAAGTAAAAGCGTTCGGTCTGCCTGTTCTTGCGGCTTGTAGCTTGAAGCTTGTAGCTGCTTCTAACGTACCGACCGCAGCGGCGTGGCGAAGCTGGGCAGTACACGGGCAAGAACTTCGGCGATATAGCCGAGGAACAGCGTACCGAGCGAGCTCTTGTAGTGCTGCGGATCGGCGCTGCCGATGGCGAGAACGCCGTGCAGGCCCTGATGGGTGAGGCTGACCACGGCCGCGGAACCGACTTGCGCCGCGTCCTCCTTGCCGAACAGGAACTCCAGCTCGTGCGGGCGCAGCACGCCGCAGATGGTCTTGCCGCCGCTGAGCAGGCCGCCGACCTGTTGATGCGCTTCGGCCGAGCTGACCGAGCGACCGACCGGCAGCTTGTTGTCGCTGAACAGGATCAGGCCGACGAAGGGCACCTGGAACTCGTGGCGCAGGCTGTCTTCGACCACGCCGACCACTTCCTCGAGGCTGCCGGCATCGAGCAGATCCAGCACCAGGCGGCGGGTCTTGTCGAACAGGCGGTCGTTGTCGCGGGCTACGTCCATCAGCTGGCCGAGGCGGTGGCGCATCTCGATGTTGCGCTCGCGCAGCAGCTTGACCTGACGTTCGACCAGCGACACGGCATTGCCGGGCTGGTGCGGAATGCGCAGTTCGGGGATCAGTTCTTCATGGTCGATGAAGAACTCCGGGTGCAGGCGCAGATAGGCTGCGACCGTTTCCGAATCGAGCGGTTTGGGCGAATCCTGCTGGTCGGTCATAGGCGAACCTGTCCTTCGTATACGCGGGCAGCGGGCCCGGTCATCATAACCGGCTGACCTTCGCCTGCCCATTCGATGGACAGTTTGCCGCCCGGCAGCTCCAGTTGCACGGGCGAATCCATCCAGCCCTGGCGAATCGCCGCGACGGCCGCGGCGCAGGCGCCGGTGCCGCAGGCCTGGGTCTCCCCGGCGCCGCGCTCCCACACGCGCAGGCGCGCATGCTTGCGGTCGAGCACCTGGAGGAAGCCGACATTGACCCGCTGCGGGAAACGCGGGTGATGTTCCAGCTTCGGCCCGAGCGTATGCACCGGGGCGTTGTCGACGCTGTCGACGCGCAGCACGGCGTGCGGGTTGCCCATCGACAGCGCGGCCAGCTCGACGCTCTGGCCGTCGACGTCGACGCGATAGTTCAGCGCGGCCTGTTCGGCCTGGAACGGTACCTGTTCCGGCTGCAGGCGCGGGGCGCCCATGTCGACGCAGACCTGCCCGTCGCTTTGCACGCGCAGCTCGATGATGCCGCTCTTGGTCTCAACGCGAATGATCTTCTTGGTGGTCAGGCGCTTGTCCAGCACGAAGCGGGCGAAGCAGCGCGCACCGTTGCCGCATTGCTCCACTTCCGAACCGTCGGAATTGAAAATGCGGTAGCGGAAGTCGATATCCGGGTGGTTCGGTGGCTCGACGATTAAAAGCTGATCGAAACCGACGCCGGTGTGGCGATCGCCCCACTGCTTGGCGTGCTTGGGCTGCACGTGGGCATGCTGACTGATCAGGTCGAGGACCATGAAGTCATTACCCAGCCCGTGCATCTTGGTAAAGCGCAATAGCATGGCGTCGCCCTCAGGCCGGCAGCAGGCTTTCGCCGGCATAGAGCTCTTGGACGGTTTCGCGACGACGCACCTCGAAGGCCTGCTCGCCGTCCACCAGCACCTCGGCGGCGCGGCCGCGGGTGTTGTAGTTGGAGCTCATGACGAAACCGTAGGCACCGGCCGAGCGCACGGCCAGCAGGTCGCCTTCTTCCAGCACCAGCTGACGATCCTTGGCCAGGAAGTCGCCAGTCTCGCAGATCGGCCCGACCAGGTCGTAATTGCGCGCCTGGCCGTCACGCGGCTGTACCGGCGACACGTCCATCCAGGCCTGGTACAGCGCCGGGCGGATCAGGTCGTTCATCGCCGCATCGACGATGGCGAAGTCCTTGTGCTCGGTGTGCTTGAGGTATTCCACCTGGGTCAGCAGTACGCCGGCGTTGGCGACGATGAAGCGGCCCGGCTCGAACACCAGCGACAGGTCGCGACCTGCCAGGCGCTTGCGCACGGCGGCGATGTAGTCGCCGGCCAACGGAGGTTGCTCGTCGCGGTATTGCACGCCGAGGCCGCCGCCCAGATCCAGATGCTTGATGACGATGCCGCGCGCGGCCAGCTTGTCGACCAGCAGCAGCAGGCGATCAAGCGCATCGAGGAAGGGCTCGAGGGTGGTCAGCTGCGAGCCGATATGGCAATCGACGCCGATCACTTCCAGGTTCGGCAGCTCGGCGGCGCGGGCGTAGACCGCCTCGGCCTGCTCGATGTCGATGCCGAACTTGTTTTCCTTGAGGCCGGTGGAAATGTACGGGTGAGTGCCGGCGTCCACGTCCGGGTTGACCCGCAGCGACACCGGCGCCTTGACGCCCAGTTCGGCGGCGACCTTCTGCAGGCGCTCCAGCTCGACGCTGGACTCGACGTTGAAGCAGTGCACGCCGACTTCCAGCGCGCGGCGCATGTCATCGCGGCTCTTGCCGACGCCGGAGAAGACGATACGGCTCGGCTCGCCACCGGCGGCCAGCACGCGCTCCAGCTCACCGCTGGAAACGATGTCGAAGCCGGCACCGAGACGCGCCAGCACGTTGAGCACGCCGAGGTTGGAGTTGGCCTTGACCGCGAAGCAGACCAGGTGCGGCATGCCCGCCAGGGCGTCGGCATAGGCGCGGTACTGCCTTTCGATATGGGCGCGCGAATAGACGTAGGTGGGCGTGCCGAAGCGCTGGGCCAGCGCAGACAAGGCAACGCCTTCCGCGAACAGCTCGCCGTCGCGGTAGTTGAAGGCTTCCATGGGGCAGCTCCTGTCAGAGTTCGAAACGGTCTCGGCTGTTGCCAGCGTTTTCGTCGCCCGGCAGGTACAGCGGGCCTTTCTGACCGCAGCCGGCCAGCAGGCATACGGCGGCGAGGAGCGCGAGGGTCAGTCGCTTCATGGGACGGTCCTTGAAAATAAGCATGATTGCGCCGGAGTATACCGACCCCCCGCCACCTTGCCTATGCGCCCGGCGCCCGCCTGGCGGGGCGCCGGCTCGATTTGCGTATGCATCTGGCGCGTGCGCCGAAGGCATTCGCGCCGGCTTGGGTTAGCATGCGCTGAGCAACGAGGAGCCAAGATGGACAATCCCGCGATTCTGGCCGGCTCGGTCTCGGTCGCCTACCTGCAAGGCCTGATCGAACACCTGCAACGACAAGGGGTGGCCACCGAGGCGCTGCTCGCCCATGTCCAGCTCGGCCCTGAAGCCTTGAGCCAGCGCGATCAACGCATCGCTGCCAGTGCCTATCTGACCTTGCTGGGTGAGGGTGTGCGCCTGACCGGCGATCAATATCTGGGCCTGCACCTGGGCGAGTCGGTGCGCCCGGGCTATTACGGCGTGCTCGGCTCCCTGATCATGAGCTGCGCCACCCTGGCCGACGCCCTGCACCGCCAGGCACGCTACGCTTCGCTGGTCGGCAGTCTGGGGCGGGTCATACTCGATGACGAGCCCGTACGGCCCAATGGCGAAGCGCTGGTCGCCCATCGCTGGGAGCCGTTGCTGGCGCAGCAGCAGCGTCAACTGAGTGAGGAAACCCTGGCCGGCTGGGTGAGCTTCGGGCGCTGGATCAGCGGCCTGGATATCTCCCCAACCGAGGTGCGCTTCCAGCATTCGGCACCCGCCGATACCTCGGAGCACGCGCGTATATTCCGTTGCCCGGTGCTCTTCGATCAGCCCGACAATGCCCTGATCTTTCCCAGGCGTCTGCTGAGCGTGCCGCTGAACCAGGCGGATGCGCAGGTGCGCGGGATGCTCGATGCCTACGCCGATCGTCTGCTCGCCGAACTCAACCAGGGCAGCAGCGTGCTCGACCGCGCGCGCCTGGAGCTGGCGCGTCAGCTGCCGGAGCAGGGGCCGGATCTGGAGGCCATCGCTGCCGCCCTGGCCTTGAGCCCGCGGACCTTGCAACGGCGTCTGCGTGAGGGCGGGCTGTCGTTCAGCCAACTGGTCGACGAGACGCGCCAGCAACTGGTGCTGCACTACCTGCGTGACCCTGCGCTGGAACTGGCGGAAATCGCCTTTCTGGTCGGCTTCAGCGAGCCGGGCTCGCTGGCACGTGCATTTCGTCGCTGGACGGGAACGAGTCCGGGCGAGTACCGTCGCCACCTTTGTGCCCAGGCCGGTTAACCTGGCCTGGCATCTACCGCTAATTTCCATGCAGTCGCTGCATCTAGTGAGGACACCCCGATGAGCCTGAGCGAAGCCCGCTTTCACGACCTGGTCGATGCCACCCAGCAGGCGGTGGAGGACATCTTCGACGACAGCGGTCTGGACGTTGACCTGGAGAACAGCGCCGGTGTGCTGACGGTGCGTTTCGACAACGGCAGCCAGCTGATCTTCAGCCGCCAGGAGCCGATTCGTCAGCTGTGGCTGGCGGCCCGTTCCGGTGGTTTCCACTTCGATTACGACGAAGCCGAGGGTCGCTGGATCTGTGACACCAGCGACGAGCAGTTGGGCGAGATGCTGGTGCGCATCACCCTCGAGCAGTGCGGCACTGAGCTGGAGTTCGATGAGCTCTGAGCCGAGCGAGGCGCCGCTGGCCTCGCCGTGCCGGCGCCAGTGCTGCCTGGACGAGCGCGACCAGTGTATGGGCTGCGGTCGCACCCTGCAGGAGATTCTCGACTGGGGCGCGGCCGATAATGCGCGGCGCCGCTCGATCTGCCAGGCCGCGCAGCAGCGTTTGCAACAGCGCCAGCAAGGCCATTGACCCGCCAGTCTTGTTTATTTGTCCGGCTGTGTTAGGGTCGGTAAGACATTCAGTCGAACCCTGCCTTCGGGCGGGGTTTTGCTTTTTTATGGCTTACGCGAGGAGACCGCCCGGCATCATGAACAGCGCACCTACCATCACCATTACCCGTCTCGATCTGCAGCGTCTGGAGCGCCTGCTCGACAGCCTGGACGAGTTCGGGCCGGGCGCCGAGGCGCTGCAGGCCGAGCTGGATCGTGCCGAAGTGGTGGGGCACGACGAGGTGCCGGCAGGAGTGGTGACCATGAATTCGCGCGTGCACTGCCGCGAAGAGAGCAGTGGCAAGGATTACCACCTGACCCTGGTCTACCCGCAGGACGCCGGCGGCGATGGCAAGGTCAGCATCCTCGCACCGGTCGGCAGCGCCCTGCTCGGCCTGTCTGTCGGCCAGCACATCGACTGGCCGGTTCCGGGCGGCAAGCAACTCAAGCTGACCCTGCTCGAAGTCGAGTACCAGCCGGAAGCGGCCGGCGAATACGACCGCTAAACGGCCGTTCAGGCCGGCAGCGGCTCAGTTTTTGCCGGCCGGCATGCCGCTCCGCATTCCTGCAGATCAATGCTGCGCTCGAACAGGCGCTGCACCGCCGGTTGGTGGCTGACCGCGATTAGTGTGCAGTTCGGCAGGCGTTGGCGCAGCCGTTCGAGCAGTTGGCAGGCGGCCTTGTCATCGAGCTGGTTGGTGGCCTCGTCGAGGTAAAGCGTATCGGGCCGGTAGAGCAGGGCGCGGGCCAGCGCCAGGCGCTGCTGTTCGCCACCGGAGAGTTTCCGGCCCCATTCGGCTTCCCTATCGAGCTTGTCGATCAGATGCTCGAGACCCACATCCTTCAACACGCCGATCAGCTCGAGGCTGTTCGGGACCTGCGCTGCCGGATAGGCCAGCGCCTCGTCCAGACGGCCACTAGCCAGGTACGGCTTCTGCGGCAGCAACAGGCTGCGCCCTCCCGGTAACTGCCAGGTGCCACGGTGATGAGGCCAAAGGCCCATCAAAGTGCGAAGCAGCGTGGATTTGCCCAGCCCGCTGGCGCCGGCCAGGCGCAGCCATTCGCCGGGTTGCGCGTGCAGCGTCAGGCCGCACAGCAGCGCTTCGCCATTGGGGCGTAGGACGTCCAGGCCGCAGGTGTTGAGCGTGTCGCCATGGCTGAGTTCGACGGGTTCGAGCCGCTCCATGGCCTGCTGGAACTGGCCAAGGCGCTCCACCGTGGCGCTCCATTCCATCAGCGTGCGGTAGGAGAAGATGAACCAGCTCAGCGATTCGTATACCGCGCCGAAGGCCGTGCGGATCTGCATCAGCCCGCCAAGGGTGATGGTCTTGGCGAGAAAGGCCGGCAGCGCGATGAACACCGGAACGATCAATCTGACGCGTTCGTAGCCGACTGTGAATGTGCCGAGCTTCAGCTCCCGTTGCATCAGGCTCCGCCAGTTGTTGGCAATGGCGGAGAAACGCAGCCGCAGACCTTGCTGCTCGGCTTCCTCACCGCCATACAGGGCGATCTGTTCGGCATGGTCGCGCTTTCGCAGCAGATCGGTACGAAAGGCGGCTTCGCTGCGCTGTCGTTCATAGTTGAGACCATGCAGCGGATGGCCCAGCCAGTGCGTGACCAAGGTGCCAATCAGGGTGTAGATCACCACGGCCCAGACCAGGTAGCCATCGAGGGTCACGCTGTAATCGCCAAGCGTGAAGGTCTGCGTGCCGGAAAGCTGCCAGAGAACGCTGACGAACGCGCCGATCTGCATGGTGTTGATGAACAGCGAGACGACCAGGCCGACAGTCTTGTCCGACAGCAGATACGCGTCTTCGGCGATGCGCTGATCGGGGTGGTCCGGTTCGCCGCTGAGGCCCAGACGGTAGTAGCGGCGCTCACCGAGCCAGCGCTCGAGCAGGTAGTCGTTGAGGTGCTGACGCCAGCGCAGGATGAGCGCTTTGGTGAGCCAGTTCTTCGAAACGATGACGGCGATCAGCGCCGCGATGGCCAGTGAGTAATCACCCATCAGGGTGAGCAAAGCGCCGCCATCGAAAGTCGCCAGGGTGTCGTAGAAACGCTTGCTCCAGGCGTTGATGTAGACATTGACCTGGACGATGCCGATGCCCATGGCGAACACCAGGCCAAGCAGCGCCCAGCCCGGCCAGCCGGCGCGGCTGCCCCAGAATGGCCTGGCCAGCATGAAGAACATCCGAAGGGTTTTCACGAGTCGGCATCCTTGGGCAGCACCTGCATGCGCACTTCATTGGCCCGCGGGAACAGCTGGCGCGCCAGACGCTGCATGGGTTCGGGCTCCAGCGCGGCAGGCAATTGCCCTTGCTCGCTGAGGTAGCGCGGATCGCCCCAGGCGCGTTCGCTGAGAATCAGGCGGTGCAACTGGGTGGCGGGGTCTTTGCGGCGTTCGGCTTCCTTGCGCGCCAGGTCGTTGCGCAGGCCGGCAACGCGTTGCGCGGTTACCGCCTCCGGCAATGTGGCCAGGGTTTCCTGTGCCAGTTGCCAGAGTTCATCGGCTCGTTGTGGCGAGCTGCTGAAGTGCAGTTCGCTGTCGATGCGCTGATGATCGGCGCTCAATTCGGCCTCGAAGCGCAGGCGATAAATGCCGGTAGCGTCGCCGCGCAGGCGCTGCTTGAGCTGGGCATTGGCGATTTCACGCAGGGCTTTGATGCGCGCGGCATCGGCCGGGTTCCAGGCGTGGGGTTGGAAGCTGCTGGCATAGAGGGCCGCACGCGGCTCCATCGCGATGGCCAGCGTGGCCTGGCGCCGGCCCGGCTGGCGGGGAAGACTGGCATCGGGCAGCGGTTCGCCGCGCGGAATCGCGGCCAGGTACTGGCTGACCAGGGCGGTTAGTTCGGCTTCGCTCAGCTCGCCCATCAGATAGTAGGTGACCGGGGCTGCAGCCTGACGCTGCCAGTCCGCTTCCACCTGCTCGCGTTTGAGCGTGGCCAGGGCCTGCGCGGTTGGCTGCTGCCAGTCGTTCTCACCTTGCTTGAGACGACGCCAGGTGGCGTCCTGCTCGCTGCGCACATGGTCGCGCTGGCGTGACAGTTGGTCCCGCAGCGCCTCGATGCTTTCGCCATAGGCCTGGTCATCCAGGCTGCTGCGAACCTGACGTGCCTGATACAGCGCCAGCAGGCTGCGCACGTTTTTCACCTCGGCGCTGCCCTGGGCTTCAAGGCGGCTGGCGCCTTGCGCGAAGGACAGTTGCACACCCTCGCGTTTTTGCCAGGCGCTGAACTGTTCGTCGCTCCAGCTCTGCGGCGGGGTCTGCAACGCCAGCTGGTTGGCGATCTGCGCACGCCAGGGCACGGCGCCCTCGTGCAGGAAGCCGGCAGTGGAGTCGACCCGCAGTTGTACCTTGCCGTCTGCGCCTGGGTGGCGCAACCACACCAGGCGGTCACCGTTGCTCAACTGCCAGTGCTCCACCTGCTCGGCGGCGAAGCTGCGCCGCTGCAGCACACGGCCGGCCGGCAGATCGCTGGACAGCCGCGGAATTTCCACCTCGGCCTGAGCGACAGGCGGCAGCGGTGCAGCCAACTCCGCGCGCGCCATGGCCTGCCATTGCTGCAGCACAGTATCGGCGGTGGGCAAGTTCAGCTCCGTACCGCCAGGCGCACTGAGTTGCAACACTCGGTCCGGGCTGGCCAGCCAGCTGCGGATGCGCTGCTGCAGATCGTTCGCGCTGATGCTGTCCAGGCTGTCCAGGGCATTGCGGGCGATCACCGCGGGGTCCTGCAACACCCGTTCGGCAATGGTTGCATCGTTGAGTTGGCGTACCCAGCCATCGAAATCACGCGGGGCGGGATCATTCAGCATGCGTTCGGCGATCTGGCGAACGTCGTCCTTAGCCGTCTGCACATCTTGCTCATGCAGGGCGTGACGGTTGATCCGCTGCAGTTCACGCAGCAGGGTTTCCAGCGCTTGCGGGTGATGCTGGCCCTTGACCGAGGCGGCCACGGCCAGCACGCCGGTGCGCCGGCCGATTTGGGTCTTCACGGCGGTGAGGCTGCTGGCGGTATTCTCGTCCAACGGCTGGCGGCGCAACTGGCGCGACAGCACGCTGAGGGCCAGGCGATCGATCAGGCGCTCATGGCCGCCGGCCACGGTCTGCTCGCGGCTGTCGAGTTGCTGGAAGCGAAACAGCAGGGCCACCTGGTTGCTGCCGCTCTGGCTGTCCTGCACGCGAAACACCTTGAGCTTGTCGTCCAGCGGCAGTTCCAGATGCTCGCGGCTCGGCACCTGGCCGCGCTGAGGCTTGGCGAAAGCCTGTTCGATCTGCGCGATGATCTGCTGCGGCTCGAAGTCGCCGACCACGTTAAGCACCATGTTGTTGGGCAGGTACCAGCGTTGCTGGAAAGCCTGCAACGCGCTCAGCTGCGCCTGCTCGATGGCCTGGCGGTTGCCGATGGTGCGGTGCGCCGGGTAACGCGAGCCGGTGCGTTGGGCCGCGGTGCGCTTGGCGTTCATACGCTGCGCCACGCCGAGGCCGCCGCGCCATTCCTCGATGACGATGGGGCGCTCGCGCTGCAGATCATCCGCTGTGAAGTCGGCGGCGAAAGCCATGGTCGCCAGGGTCTGCAGTGCCAGCTCCGTACTCTTGACGCCATTGGGCGGGCTGAGCAGGTACTGGGTGCGCTCGTAACTGGTCACCGCATTGAAGTGACGGCCTTGCTGCCACCCCGCCTTCAACAGGCGCTGGCGCGCGTCCAGCGTGTCGCCGCCATGGCTGTAGAACGCCAGGTGTTCGAGCATGTGGGCGACGCCGACCTGGTCGTCGGCCTCGTCCACCGAGCCGGCATGTACCGTCAGGCGTACATCCAGACGGCCCTTTTGTTCATCGAGGCGTATCAGGTTGTAGCGCAGGCCGTTGGGCAGCTCGCCGCGCGTGACGATCGGATGCCATTGCAGCGGCGCGTCGCCGTCGGGCAGGGAGGTGCAGGCACCGAGCAGCAGCGCTGCCAGTGCCGTGATCCCNNGGATTTTCACGGGATGCATGGGCGCGAGCCTTATTAGAATTGATAGCCGACTTCGAGCCAGTACTGGCGGCCGGTCTCGTAGCTGGTGGTGCCGGCTCTGTCGCTGACGATGGTGTTGATCTTGTCGGTGACGTTGGTGATGTCCACCGCGACATAGGTCGACTGGGTGCCGCCAAGCGGCAGTGTCCACTTGATTCTGGTATCCCAGGTTGGCGCGGCGGGTACGCTGCCGACTTCGTAGTTCTCGTAGTCGGCGCCATCGATGGTGATGGTATCCGGGCTGGCGCGGAAAATCTGATCGTAGGGGCCGCGGTAGCGCAGGAAGTTGGTCCAGGTCAGGTTCAGCGCCGGGATGCTGGTCACCGTATTCAGGCGCACGGTCCACGGGCGGTTGAAGTTGTCGGCCGGCAGTTCGCTATAAGGCATGAGGCTGCCGTCGAAATAGACGTCGTCGTCCGCCAGGCGGCTTTCGTTGAGAGTGTTCTCGTAGCTGTTCTGCGCGCTGCGTGTGCGGTTCCAGTCCAGGCCCAACAGAAAGCTGGTCTGGGTGCCTGCGAACCTCAGGTTTTGCAGCGGGTTGACCGTCAGGGTGACGGTCTCGTTGCGGCTTTTTCCGGCATTGGTGTAGGTGTAATAGTCGGCAATGCTGCTCACGCCGTCACCCTCTTCCAGTCCCAGGTAGCGAGCGCGGCTGCGCACGACCTGATCCTTGCCGTCGCGGTGCACGTACTTGAGTTCGAATTGCATGCCCAGCGCTTGCTGGGCGAAGCCGATCATCCATTCGTCGTCGTAGGGAATGTCGATCTTGCGGAAGCTGCTTTGATCGACGCCAAAGTTGGTCCAGGGGCCGAAGTCGAGGATGGTGTCGGTATTGGAATTCAGGCGCGTGGCCCGCCAGCGCAGAGACTCGCGGCCATCGGCGAGGCGATATTTGAACAGGTTGCGCCCGTAGTAACGGTTGGCGCCGACGGTCAGCACGCTGCGCTCGTCGCCGAAGAAGTCGTAGCTGGCCGCGAAGCGCGGCGCGATGGTCTTCTTGTCCATGTAGTTATCGGCGTCGAAGCGTACGCCAGGGAGCAGTTTGAGATTGCCGATCTCGATGTCGTCCTGCAGGTAGAGCGCATAGTCGATCTGTTCGGCTTCCACCTTTCCCGCTCTGACGTTGTTCAGCAGGCCAAAGTACTGGCGCTCGGGCTTGCCGGTGGCATCGACACTGACCGAGCAGTACTCCGTATCGAGCGTGCCACTGGCGGTGACGCAGCTGGTGCCAGCGGTCGCCGTGGTGCGCCTGAGCACCGAAGCGCCAAAGGCATCTTCCATCACTTCGTAAGATGCCTTCTGCCTGCGTACTTCCAGGCCAAACCCCAGCGTATGGGTCGCGGCCGCGAAGTTGAACGGATTGGCTATTATGTCCAGGTTGTACTCGAAGCCGGTTTGCCGCTGTTCGAGATCGCCCATGCCGCCTTCGACACTCGTGGAGCCAGCACCGCGCAGCGGGTTGCCCCAGTTCTTGTCCTGCGACCAGCGCCACTGCTTGTGAACGTTGCTGTCGGTGTCGCGCGAGCTTTGCACCATCTTGTAGGCGAGCTGATGGGTGTAGGTGAAGGTGTCGCCCGTCCAGACGGTTTTGAGGGCAGCGGTCTGGCCTCCCTGGTCGATTCGAAAACCGGAGTTTTTCTGGTTGTTCTTGAAAAAGGTGTTTTCAGCCGGCGCATCGACCAGGGTCAACGTCATGTCCAGACGGTCATGGGGCGTCCAGAATGCCTTGATCATCTTGTTGTCGATGTTGCGCTTCTGGTCCTTCTTGACCTGGTCGCCCGTGCTTTCAAAGCCTCCGTCGTAGGTATACAGCGGAATCTCGGAGTTCTTGCGCACGAAGCTGCCGAGCAGCCCGAAGTTATCGGTGACATGGCCTTCGAGCAGAACTCGGGTGGTGAGCTTCCTGAATTCCGGCTGGTTGGAGTAAGTGCTGGACTTGGCGAATTCCTCTTCGCTCATCTCGTCATGGTTGATGTGGTATTCGGTCCAGTCGGACTTGGTCATCTGCGCGGAAATCTTGCCATGGAAGTCGTGCGTCGGTCGGCGGGTGATCGCGTCGATGACGCCGCCGTTGAAGCGCCCGTACTTGGCCGAGACGTTGGAGTCGTAGACCCGCACCTCTTCAAGCAGGTCGGCGTCAAGAGCGATGCCGAAGGCGTTGCTGGGCAGGCCATAAGCGTTGTTTATGTCGTTACGCGAGCCACTGCTTGCCCCTGGGTCGAGGTCATTGTTGATGCTGACGCCATCGACCATGAAGTTGTTCTGATAGAACTTGGCGCCGTTGATGCTGATGTCCGCCGGGTTGATTTCGCCGGGTGTATTGGAGCTCTGCTGGGTGGTATCGAAGCGCACGCTGGGGTGCATCTTGAGCATGGTGGTCATGTCGCCATTGGCACCGGCGAAGTTCTCGATGGCGCGGCGGTCGATCACGGCTTCGCCCTGGTAGGCACTGTCCGATCTGCCCATCACCACCGAGTTGCTCAGTTCCAGCACATCGCTTTGTCTGTCGAGCTGATGGAAGGTCAGCAGCCCTTGCTCAAAGCTCCAGCCGATGTTGCTGCCGGTAAGCATTCGTTGCAGGGCCTGCTCAGCGCTCATCTGCCCTTTGACCTGGTTGCCATGCCGGCGTGCGAGCAGGTAAGGGTCGGCACTGATCTGAATGCCACTTTGCTGGGCGAAGGCGATCAGCGCGTCGCCCAGGGGTTGGGCGGAAATGTCGAAGTCATGCTGTTGTTGCAGCTGGGCGCTCACGCTGTCATTGGCTAGCGCGTGGCTGGTCGCGATAGGCAGGGCGCCACACTGGACCAGAATGCCCAGGCTGATGGCCCGAACCAGTTTCTGGCGATGGATGGCGGGAGTTCCTTGCCGCTGCAACTGCTTGTCCATGTTTTCCCCGAACGGGCCAAAGGCCCAAATGAAAGCTAATGCGAATCCGTATCGATTCGAGTTCGAGGCAATGACGTTCCGGCGCGATAAATTTTCAGAAATTTTTCAATTATTTTCGTATGAACGAAAAAGACGCCGCACGGAGCGGCTCAGGGCTGGTCTTCGACGATGCGCAACCAGCCGGTCCAGGTGCTGACCCGGCCCTGATAGGGTTGCACCACGGCGCGCAGGGCCGCGTCCGGATCGTTCAGGTCGTAGACGCCGGTAATGCGTTTCTCGCCGAGGGTTTCGTTGCGCAGAACCAGCGTGCCGGGTAGGTGAGGGCGCAGTTCGTCGAGCACGTCGGCAATCCGTGCATCGCGCGCTACCAGCTTGCCGTGCTGCCAGGCGGCGATCTGGCTGACCGGGAGCTTGTCGAGGCTCACCTCGTCATCGCTGCGCCAGCGTAACCGCTGCCCCGACTGCAGCGATTCCGCTATCAGGCTATCGCCCTGCGCGACGCGCACCGAACCGTGCTGCACCGCCACGGCCAACTTACCGGGACGGATGGCGACGTTGAAGGCGGTGCCGGTGACGGTGATCTGCAACTGATCGGCATCGACGGTGAAGGGGCGGCTCTTGTCCGGCGCCACTTCGAAGAACGCCTGGCCGCTGAGCAGGCGGACTTCACGTCGATTGCCGTCGAACTCGACGGCAATCGCCGATTGGCTGTCCAGTCGTATGCGGCTGCCGTCGTCCAGCTCGATGCTGCGCTGCTCGCCGAGACCGGTGCGGTAGTCGCTGTGGTAACTCAGGTAGGCGTCCGGCGCGATGAATACCACCATGCAAGCAGCCAGCGAACCTGCGAGCAGGGCGGGCCAGCGGCGGCGACGGGATCGCAGCGGGCGTGCTGCCAGCGGGATTGCCGTCACTGGGGGCGCGACATCGGCAGGCGCTTCAGTGGCTGCAGACTGGGCCATGCCGGTCAGCCGCCAGACCCGTTCGGCCTTGCGGTAGGCCTCGACATGGTTGGCATCGCTGGCCAGCCAGGCGGCCAGCTCGCTGCGCAACGCGGCATCCTCCGGGCGCTGCTGGATGCGCAGCAGCCAGTCCAGAGCGATGTGTCTGAGGTTGCCGGTCATGGTCGTTCCGGGGTGTCCTGAAAAGTGGGCAAGGGTCGCACAGTGGCGGCCATACGAGCAAAAGACGGATCAGCGCAGCGGATTTTCAGATCAGCCATTGGCCTGCTCCAGGCGGTCGGCGCAATGACACAGCGCCTGGTGCACCAACTGATGCGCCAGGCCGACTGAAATGTTCAGTGTCGCGGCGATATGCTGCAAGGTGTGGCCTTCCAGGCGGTGCATTTCGAAGGCGCGCCGCACGCGTTCCGGCAGTTCGGCCAGGGCCGCATTGACGATGCGCAGCTCGTCGCTGCTGGCAGCCTGCTGCTCCGGCCCGGGCTTGTGGTCTGACAGTTCTTCGAGCAGGCGTTCGCCATCGGCCTGCTGGCGCTCGCTGGACACCCGGCGGATCAGGTCGAAGGCGAGATTGCGAACGATGCGATAGAGATAGCCGACCGGCTGATTGATCGTTGCCTCTTCGTCGGCGCGGCCGTTGAAGCGCAGCCAGGCTTCCTGAACGACATCTTCGGCCTGGGCGCGGCAGCCGAGTATGGGGGCGGCGTAGTCTACCAATGCATTGCGATGGGCGAGGTAGAGGTCGAGTTTCGAGTTGGGTGATGAGGACACGATACGGGCTGCCGGCGGCTGCGGACATTGGGAGCGTCACAGCGAGCCGGCATCATATCTATAATGAGAATCTTTATCAAAAATACGTCTAAAGGGTTCGCAGCGCCTGGTTCAGAGCTTCTTCCAGGCTGGTCTTGAAGCGTAGGTAGTTCACCATCGAGGGGTGGCGGTCGCCTTGTACAGCGGACAGATCGAGGTCGGTGATGTAGCACGGGTAGCGCTCTTCGTCGCGGCGCTGGGCAAGGATATGGCGTGCCACGCTGGCGAACAGCGAGTCGCCGTATTCCAGTTCGGAAAACTCGCGATGGTTGCAGTACAGCGTGACATGGCGCTGGCGGCCGTCGCCCGGCTCGACGATGGCCTGCACATCGTAGAACGGATGGCTGACCTGGGACTCCGGCGCCGGCCTGCGCTCGAGGCGCTGGGCGCGCAACGGCGCAGCCGGTAGCAACTGATAGTAGAGGATTTCCAGTGCCGGCTGATTGTCGCTGCCATCGAGCGGCAGCATGGCGTTGCGCCGATACAGCAGCGACTGCAGAAAGCGCTGCAGCGGCGTGAGCAGGCTTTGCTCGTCACGAAACGGCAGGCGTCGGCGCCACAGGGCGTTGTGCTCGTCGAGCAGGGTCAGCTCGGCTTCGCCGCTGGTTTCGTGCAGGCGGTAGAACACCTGGATGCACTGTGGCCGCCCCATGGGCAGGATCAGCGCCAGGTCGTCGCCATCGAGTGCATGGCGGTCCAGGCGCAGCGGGCTGTAGATGTCCTGTTCGGCGCCGAGGTGATCGAGCAGTGCGGGCAGATCGCCCAGCGCGGCATGGCTGACCTGGCCGGGCTTCAGTTGCAGCACGTGGTAATGCTGACGCACCTGCACCAGGTAGCGCGACTGGCGACCTTCGGCGTAGCTTTCGAGCAGATCGCGCAGCAGCTCTTCGACCCGCTCGGCGATGGCCTGGGCACGATTGCGGCAATAGCAGCGCACGACCACCTTGGGTTGCGGGCCGCCCAGCGGCAGGCTGTTGAGCAGGTCGCGCAGGCAGTCGAGCAGCGCGTCCTGGCCGTCGTAGCGGCTGACCTGCAACTCGTTCCAGCTGTTGAGCACGATCTGGTCGAGGGTCAGCACCAGGTTCTCGCGGACTCCGGAATATCCCAGCGCGTCGGTGCGCCCGGTGGTCATGTGCACGTTCATCTGGCTGTGCTGTTTGAGCGGGTCGACGCCGACATTGACCAGCAACAGCACTTCGCCGGGGACGCTGGCGCGCAGCAGGGCCGCCTCCTCCACGCTAGGCAGGGGCAACGGGAAGCTCTGCTGCAGGCTGCCGATCAGGTTGGACAGCTCGTACTCGGTGAGGTCGCTGGTGCCCGGGTGCAGCGACAGGCGCGTGCTGCTGTCGATCACGCCGTTGCGATGGCACCAGGCAAGCAGCTCGATCAGTTCGCGCGAGCGCTTCAGCGGCGCGAAGTCGGCCCACTCCTGAGCGCCCAGGCTGCCATTGAACAGCGCCCAGAGGTTTTCGTTCGGCGCCTCGGGGCTGGGATACTGGACCAGGGTCAGGGTGTCTTCGGCCAGGTCCGGGGCGATGCCGGGGTTGATGAACTCCACCTTGCCGGCCTTGCGCTCGAATGCGGCGTACAGACGTCTGCCCAGTACATTCAGGTCGCGGTTGTTCAGCGAGCTGCCGGCCTGGGCGCTGCGGGCGAACTGCGAGAGGAAGCGGTAGCTGTAGGTCAGCTCGTTGACCAGCACACGCCGTTCGGCGGCGACCTGGCGCACCTTCCACTGGCTGCGGCTGTCGAGCACGCTGAGCTGGCGAGTCTGCCAGCCCCACTCGTCGGTCAGGCGTTCCAGTAACAGGCGCTGCCAGCTCTTGGTGCGACCGCGGGTCGGCGGGCGGCTGATCTTCTTGTTCACCTTGAGGTACAGGCAGCGGCGGATCAGCTCGAGCCTTTCCCGGTCGTCCCGTGCGCTGAGATATTCCTCCAGGCGGCGGTAGACGACGATATAGGGGTCGAGTTCGTCGAGGTCCAGGCGGCCTTCGAACACCGCCTGCTTGAAGCGCAGCGCCAGGCATTCGACCTTCGGGTGTTCGCTGGCGTAGACCTCGGTGAGCAGCAGCTTGAGCGCGGACTTGTAGGGCGACTCGATGCCCTTGTACAACTGCCACATGCCCGCGCCGATGAATTCTTCCGGCGGGATGTGCGCCAGATGGCCGAGGTCGAGTACGTCTTCGGCGCGCACGAAACGCTTGCTCAGCAGAGTGCGGCAGTAGTCGTGATAGCGCGCCTCCTCGTAAACCGGCACCAGCCACCAGATCGGCGTGCGTCCGCCGAGCCAGATCGCGGTGCGGTAGAACTCGTCGAGCAACAGATAATGCTGGGTGGTGCCGCAGTCATCCGAGGTCAGTTGCGCCTCGCGTGCGCCCTGGGTGAAGCGTTGCGGGTCGACCAGAAAGACATGCACTTCGGCGCCCTGGGTGGCCGCCCAGCTTTCCAGCTGGTCGCATTTTTTGCGCAGGTCCTGCAGCTCCTGCGCGGTGAGATTGGGCGAGTGGCACAGCCACAGGTCCATGTCACTCTGCTCGGCTTGGGCCACGGTGCCCAGGCTGCCCATCAGGAACAGTCCATGCAGCGGCGCAGCACCCTGGCCGCGACGCGGCTTGTAGACGAAGGAGCGGGTCAGGCGCTGCACTTCGGCCAGGCTCTCGTCGTCCGGCTCGAAACCGCTGAGGCCGGCCGGTGTGCTGGCCGAAACATAACCGGGCAACAGCGGATGGTTGACGTGCAACAGCAGCGGCAACAGCTTGAGGACCAGCTGCTGACGCGTGGACAGCGCTTCCATGGCCCGTTGCAGACGGCCCTGGTTGATCTGCAGAAAGCGCGCACGCAACTGTGCCAGCACCTTGCGGTCGATGCCGTCATCGATATCGGGGCGTATTTCCTGCGTGCGCGTCATGCTCGAACTCTACTGCGGGTGCGGCAAGCCTATCAGCGGCGTGCTCGCCAGTGCAGTGCCTTGACGCTATATCGCCCGCCGCGCCTTCCCCTTGAGGCCGGCCGGCGGGCAACCGAAATTAAGCGGGGGTGGTCTTGCGGGCCGAGAGAATGGTCAGCAGCGCCTGTGCATGTTCGGCAGCGTCGATGCCCAGGCTGGTCAGGTAGCCGCCATCGGCCTGGCTCACCAGGCCTTTTTCGTAGAGGCGAGTAATGGCGCCCTGTGCCTTGAATGAGGCGTTGTTGTGCACCTTGAGCCCTTCCTGATGGTTGTCCAGGTTGTACAGGGCGAGGATTTCCAGCTCGTCGATCAGGTCAGCGTCGAATGACTTCATGGTGACTCCGTCTTGTCGTTATGGCGCTCTTGCAGTGTAGAACCCTGTAGCGCGCTCTGCCTATCGGCGAGTTGCCTGGTTCAGCTTTCTTCCGGCAGCTCCGGTAGAGCGCGCAGGGCGTGCTCGTACCAGGCGCCATCGAAGGGGCGATCCTCGCTCAGCATGGCGTCGACTTCATGAGCCAGCACCAGCGCCATCAGCTCGAGAATCTCCTCGCGCTGGTAACCGACCAGCGTCAGCTTGTTGTACACCGCCTTGGCGGCAGCCGGCTCGCCACTTTCCAGCTGGTTCTCGATCGCCTGGATCAGGGTGGCTTCGGCGAAGTCTTCGTCTTCCTGGTCGTTGTTCTGGCTCATGTCGGTTTCCTCAGTGATTAATTACCAGCGGCAAAGTCCAGCAGGGCCTGGCCGGTCAGTCGGTAGGTGGTCCACTCGCTTTGCGGGCGGGCGCCGAAGGATTCATAGAAGTCGATGGCGGGCGTATTCCAGTCCAGCACCGACCATTCGAAACGGCCACAATCGCGTGCCACCGCCAGTTGCGCCAGGTGGCGCAGCAGCGCTTTGCCAGCGCCTAGACCACGCGCTTCGGGGCTGACGTAGAGGTCTTCCAGATACAGGCCATGCTTGCCCAGCCAGGTGGAGTAGTTGAAGAAATACACCGCATAGCCGATGGGCTTGCCGTCGTACTCGCAGATCAGGCCATGAGCGGTGCTGCCATCGGCGAACAGGCTGTCGCGGATGCCGGCGGCGTCAGTCTTCACCTCGTGCTCGGCCTTCTCGTAGATGGCCAGATCGGTGATGAAGCGCAGGATCAGCTCGGCGTCGTCAGGGGTGGCGGGGCGGATGTCTATAGGCATGGAAATGTCTCGTGGCAGCGTTCAGCTGTAAGTGACGGTCAGCCACGTCAGGGGCAGGCCAACCAGGCAGAGGACGCCGAACGTTGCGACCCAGGCGCTGCGCGAACCCATCGGTTCAGCCACGCGTAGCGGCAGGCGCGGGTAGCGCCCTAATGTCAGCAGTCGTAGTGCCAGCCAGCCGGTCGAATAGAAGACGTAGCCGATGATGATCTCAAGCGCGATCTCGGCCAGTAGCGCCAAGCCGCGCAGCAGTAATTCAGGCATGGGAACTCCTTTTCCCGTTTCTCGCCAGGAGCCGCTTAACGACTTGCCAGCAGTTCGCGACCGCGTGCCACCGCCGCACGCACCTGCGCCGGCGCAGTGCCGCCGATGTGGTTGCGGGCGTTCACCGAGCCTTCCAGGGTCAGCACGGCGAACACGTCCTGCTCGATCTGGTCGCTGAACTGGCGCAGCTCGTCCAGGCTCATCTCGGCCAGGTCCTTGCCGCTGTCGACGCCGTACTTCACCGCGTGGCCAACGATTTCGTGGCAGTCGCGGAACGGCAGGCCTTTGCGCACCAGGTAGTCGGCCAGGTCGGTGGCGGTGGAGAAACCGCGCAGCGCCGCTTCACGCATGATGGCGTGCTTGGGTTTGATCGCCGGGATCATGTCGGCGAAGGCGCGCAGCGAATCGCGCAGGGTGTCGGCTGCGTCGAACAGCGGTTCCTTGTCTTCCTGGTTGTCCTTGTTGTAGGCCAGCGGCTGGCCTTTCATCAGGGTCAGCAGGCCGGTCAGGGCGCCGAACACGCGGCCGGTCTTGCCGCGCACCAGCTCGGGTACGTCGGGGTTCTTCTTCTGCGGCATGATCGAGCTGCCGGTGCAGAAACGATCCGGGAGGTCGATGAACTGGAACTGGGCGCTGGTCCACAGCACCAGTTCTTCGGAGAAGCGCGACAGGTGCATCATCGCCAGCGAGGCGGCGGCGCAGAATTCGATGGCGAAGTCGCGATCCGATACGCCGTCCAGGGAGTTGCCGCCCACGGCGTCGAAGCCCAGCAGTTCGGCAGTGATTTCACGCTGAATCGGGTAGGTGGTGCCGGCCAGCGCAGCGCTGCCCAGCGGCATGCGGTTGGTGCGCTTGCGGCAGTCGACCAGGCGCTCGTAGTCGCGCGACAGCATCTCGAACCAGGCCAGCAGATGGTGGCCGAAGGTCACCGGCTGGGCTGTCTGCAGGTGGGTGAAGCCGGGCATGATGGTCTCGGCTTCGCGCTCGGCCTGTTCCAGCAAGCCCTGCTGCAGGCGGGTGATTTCCGCCAGGATCAGGTCGATCTCGTCACGCAGCCACAGGCGGATGTCGGTGGCTACCTGATCGTTGCGCGAGCGGCCGGTGTGCAGCTTCTTGCCGGTCACGCCGATGCGGTCGGTCAGGCGCGCTTCGATGTTCATGTGCACGTCTTCCAGGTCCACGCGCCAGTCGAAGCTGCCGGCTTCGATCTCGCCCTGAATCTGCTTGAGGCCATCGATGATCGCATCGCGCTCGGCGTCGCTGAGCACGCCGACCTTGGCCAGCATGGTGGCGTGGGCGATGGAGCCCATGATGTCGTGGCGGTACAGGCGCTTGTCGAATTCGACCGAGGCGGTGAAGCGGGCGACGAAGGCGTCGACGGGCTCGCTGAAGCGGCCGCCCCAGGATTGGTTGGTTTTTTCGCTGCTCATGGTTCGGGCTCTGGATCGGGCTGACCTAATTGCTGGCCAGCATGGCGGACAAAGTGGGTCGATAATAGCAGGGTCGGCGGACGTTTCGCCGGGCCGCGTTCGCCGTCGGGCGGTCGCTGGCGTTGTCGGTTGCTTCACAATTTTGCGCTGAAGGCGGCATTTCGGTGCTTTATTTCGTCCGGCTGGAGCCGTCTCGCTTGCCGGCCCGCAAGGCGACACGGAAACTGCGTCGATGCACACACAATCGCTTGCCAAGAATAAATCCAACACCGCCATCGACGACTTTTTCGTCCCGGAACTGTGCCAGCCGGAAGCCCTGCTGAGCATGGTGCTGCTGGCCGAGCTGCTGGTACTGGTGCTGGTGCTCGCCGAACCGATGACGCCGGGCTTCGACTGGGTGCGCCTGGCCCTGACCTCGCTGTTCGTGCAATGGATCGTGCTGCTCTCGGCGGCCGTGCTATGTCGCCTGCGGCCGCTGCTGGCGCGTCTGCGTCCGGCGCTGGCGGGCGGCCTGTGCTGCGCTCTGGTGGTGCTGCTGACCCTGGGTTGCACGGCGGTGGCCGACTATTACGAACTCGGCGGGCCGCTGCCGCGCGCCGGCGAGGTGAATCTTTACCTGCGCCATGCGCTGATCAGCCTGATCATGTCCGCACTGCTGCTACGCTATTTTTATCTGCAGAGCCAATGGCGGCGGCAGGAGCAGGCCGAACTGCGCGCGCGCATCGAATCGTTGCAGGCGCGGATTCGTCCGCATTTCCTGTTCAACAGCCTCAACAGCATCGCCAGCCTGGTCACGCTCGACCCGTACAAGGCCGAGCAGGCGGTGCTGGATTTGTCCGATCTGTTTCGCGCCAGCCTGGCCAAGCCCGGCACGCTGGTTGCGTGGAAGGAGGAACTGGAACTGGCGAAACGTTATCTATCTATCGAGCACTATCGGCTCGGTGAGCGACTACAGTTGCAGTGGGAGGTCGAGGGTGTGCCGGAGGATCTGCCGATTCCCCAGCTGACCCTGCAGCCTCTTTTGGAGAATGCGCTGATCTATGGCATCGCGCCACGTATCGAAGGTGGCCTGGTGCGGGTTGAAGCGCATTACCAGGATGGTGTGTTCAGCTTGTGTGTCAGCAATCCGTATGAAGAGCGGGGCGAGCAGCACCCGTCGCGGGGAACGCAGCAAGCGCTGAGTAATATCGATGCGCGTCTGGCGGCACTTTTTGGCCCCCGCGCGAGTCTCAGCGTGGAGCGCCGTGACGGCCGTCATTACAGCTGTCTACGCTATCCTTGTGCGAGACTCACGCAGGAAGCCAGAGCAATATGAATGTCCTGATCGTCGATGACGAACCCCTTGCCCGTGAGCGCCTGAGCCGCATGGTCGGTGAGCTCGAGGGCTACCGGGTCCTGGAGCCCGCCGCCAGCAATGGCGAGGAAGCCCTGACCCTGATCGATAGCCTCAAGCCGGATGTGGTCCTGCTGGATATCCGCATGCCCGGGCTCGACGGCCTGCAGGTCGCCGCGAAACTCTGCGAGCGCGAAGCACCGCCTGCGGTGATCTTCTGCACGGCGCACGACGAGTTCGCCCTGGAGGCCTTCCAGGTCAGCGCCGTTGGCTATCTGGTCAAACCGGTGCGGCCCGAGAGCCTCAACGAGGCCTTGAAAAAGGCCGAGCGGCCCAACCGCGTGCAACTGGCCGCCTTGACCCGCCCAGCCGCCGAGACCGGCGGTGGCCCGCGCACCCATATCAGCGCCCGTACCCGCAAGGGCATCGAGCTGATCCCGCTGGATCATGTGGTCTATTTCATTGCCGACCACAAGTACGTGACCCTGCGCCACGAGGGCGGCGAAGTGCTGCTGGACGAACCGCTCAAGGCGCTGGAAGACGAGTTCGGTGACCGTTTCGTGCGCATCCATCGCAATGCGCTGGTGGCGCGCGAGCGTATCGAACGCCTGCAGCGCACCCCGCTCGGGCATTTCCAGCTGTTCCTCAAGGGGCTGGGGGGCGATTCGCTGGTGGTCAGCCGCCGCCATGTGGCCGGCGTACGCAAGTTGATGCAGGCACTCTGACACTCTGAGCTGCGCGCCAGGGCGTCATCGTCTTCGCAGTGACCGACAAACCTGCGGCCTATGGCCGCCTGGCAGCGCCCGTAATGGGCGAGCCTGTTATGATTCGCGGCAATCCGTTTTCTGGAATTGCCCCATGTCCCGCGAAATCCGCATCGCCACCCGTAAGAGCGCCCTGGCCCTGTGGCAGGCCGAGTATGTCAAAGCCCGACTGGAGCAGGCCCACCCTGGCCTGAAGGTTAGCCTGGTGCCCATGGTCAGCCGCGGCGACAAGTTGCTCGACGCGCCGCTGGCGAAAATCGGTGGCAAGGGGCTGTTCGTCAAGGAGCTGGAAACCGCGTTGCTGGAAAACGAGGCCGACATCGCCGTGCACTCGATGAAAGACGTGCCGATGGATTTCCCCGAGGGGCTGGGCCTGTACTGCATCTGCGAGCGTGAAGACCCGCGTGACGCCTTCGTCTCCAATACCTTCGACAGCCTCGACGCGCTGCCGCCCGGCAGCGTGGTCGGCACCTCCAGCCTGCGCCGCCAGGCCCAGCTGCTGGCGCGCCGGCCCGACCTGAAAATCCAGTTCCTGCGCGGCAACGTCAACACCCGTCTGGCCAAGCTCGATGCCGGCGAATACGACGCCATCATCCTCGCCGCTGCCGGTCTGATCCGCCTGGGTTTCGAAGATCGCATCCGCAGCTCGATCAGCGCCGAAGACAGCCTGCCTGCCGGCGGACAGGGCGCCGTGGGCATCGAGTGCCGCAGCGCCGACAGCGACGTGCACGCCCTGCTGGCGCCTCTGCATCACCGTGAGACTGCATTGCGCGTCACCGCCGAACGGGCGCTGAACAAACACCTCAATGGCGGCTGCCAGGTGCCTATCGCCTGCTATGCCCTGCTCGAGAACGACCAGCTGTGGCTGCGCGGCCTGGTTGGCCAACCCGACGGAGGTCTGTTGCTGCGGGCCGAAGAGCGCGCCGCCAGCAGCGATGCCGAAGCGCTGGGCGTACGCGTGGCTGAGGCGCTCCTGGCGCAGGGTGCCGAGGCCATTCTCAAGGCCGTTTACGGTGAGGCCGGTCACCCTTGAGCGCCTGGCGCCTGTTGCTGACGCGTCCTGCCGAGGACTGTGCGGCGCTGGCGCAGACCTTGGCGGCGCAGGGAGTCGCCAGTCACTGCATGCCGCTGCTGGCCATCGAGGCGTTGGCCGAAACCGCTGAGCAACGCAGCACCTTTGCCGAGCTGCAGCGCTATTGCGCCGTGATCGTGGTCAGCAAGCCGGCCGCGCGGATTGGTCTGCAGTTATTGGCGCGGCATGCAGCACCTGACCTGCCCTGGTTCAGTGTCGGTGCCGCCACCGCCGCGGTGCTCGCCGAGCAGGGCTTGCGTGTGTATTTTCCCGACTCTGGCGATGACAGCGAAGCGCTGCTCGCACTGCCTGCGCTGCACCAGGCTATCGCCACGACAGCTGCGCCGCGCGTACTGATCCTGCGTGGCGAAGGTGGCCGAGAATTTCTCGCCGAACGCTTGCGCAGCCAAGGCTTGGCGGTCGACTATCTGCCACTGTATCGCCGTGTGCTGCCGCAGTACGCGCCGGGCGAGCTCGGCCAGTGCGTGCGAGCGGAACGCCTGAACGGCCTGGTTGTCAGCAGTGGACAGGGTTTCGAACATCTGCTGCAGCTGGCCGGCGATGACTGGCCGGCGTTGGCTCGGCTACCCTTGTTCGTACCCAGCCCGCGCGTTGCCGAGCAGGCGCGCCATGCGGGTGCGGAAATCGTTGTGGACTGTCGCGGCGCCAGTGCCGCGGCCTTGCAGGCAGCGCTGGAGCAGTTTCCGGCTGCCGCCCTCTAAAAGGACGGATACGTGAGCGAAGCATCCACCCCGAAGACGCCAGAAGAAAAACCGGCCAGCGAAGCCGTGAAAAGCACGCCAACAGCTCAACCTGCTCAGGCATCCCGCAGTGGCGGGGGCAGCGGTGTTGCCGCCTTGGCCTTGCTGATCGGCCTGGCAGGCGCCGGTGCTGGTGGCTGGAGCCTCTGGCAACTGCACGAAATGCAGGGCAGGGACCAGCAGCAGGCCGATGCTCTGCAGAGTACCCGCGACGACACTACGAAGAATTTGAAGGATCTGGGCCAGCGCCTGGATTCGCGTTTGGCTGACCTGCCCAGTGCAACCGAACTGGAGGAGCGCCGCCGCTTGCTGGCCAACCTGCAGAGCGACCAGCAGCGTTTGAGCCAGCGCCTGGAAAGCGTGCTCGATGGCAGCCGCCAGGATTGGCGCCTGGATGAGGCCGAGCACCTGCTGCGTCTGGCGACCTTGCGCTTGTCGGCGTTGCAGGATGTGGCCAGTGCCGAGGCGCTGGTGCTGGCGGCTGACGATATCCTCCGCGATCAGGACGATCCCGCCGCCTTCGCTGCCCGCGAGCAGCTCAGCCGCAGCCTGGAAGCGCTGCGCACTACGGAGCGACCGGATCGCGTCGGCCTGTTCCTGCAACTGGGCGCCCTGCGTGAGCAGGCCGCCACGCTCAACCCGCTGGCGCCGACCCTCGAAGGGCAGGGCGACGTGCTCTCCGAGCTGGCGGCCGAGGGCGATGGCAGCGCCTGGTGGAGCGAGTGGGCGAAGAAGCTTTCCGACTACTTCCGTATCGAATTCGATGCCGATCGCAACGTACGGCCGCTGCTCTCCGGGCAGAGCCTGTCGCAGGTTCGCCTGAGTCTGTCGCTGGCCCTGGAGCAGGCGCAGTGGGCCGCGCTGCACGGTCAGACCGGTGTGTACCAGCAGTCGCTGAAGCAGGCCGAGGACATCCTCGACGCGCATTTCAATCTGGATAACCCGGACAGTCGCGCCCTGCGCCAGCGCTTCAGCGAGCTGGCCGATGCCAGCATCGAGGTCAAGGTGCCGGATCTGAGCGAGTCGCTCGATGCACTGCAGGCCTACCTGCAACGCAAGCAGGCGCAACGTCGGCAGGGGGCCGCCGCGGCCGGGGAGGCGCAATGAAACGCTTGATCTGGCTTCTGTTATTGCTGGCTATCGCTGTCGGGCTCTACCTGCTCAGCCTGGCCATCGAGGCTGACCGCGGTTATGTGCTGTTCGCCTACAAGGGCTTCCGCTACCAGTCCGGCCTGTGGGCATTCCTGGGCCTGCTGGTGGTCGTGGTGGTGCTCTACTACCTCATCAAGTGGACGTTGCGTCTGTTGCTCAGCTCGACGCGGATGGCCAACCCCTGGTCGCGCCTGCACCGCACTCGCCGTGTGCGCCAGGCCTCCGAGCAGGGCACGCTGGATCTCGCCGAAGGCCGCTGGGCACGCGCCCAACGCCAGCTGACCCGCGCCGCCGAAGCCGATAGCCAGCCGCTGATGTACTACCTCGGCGCTGCCCGGGCAGCCGGCAAGCTTGGTGAGCACGAACAGAGCGACGCACTGCTCGAGCGGGCGCTGAACAAGCAGCCGCAGGCCGAGCTGGCGATTGCCCTGACCCACGCCGAGCTGCAGCGCAAGCGCGGCGACAGCGACGCGGCGCTGGAAACCCTGCAGGCCATGCGTGAGCGCCATCCGGGCCATCACCTGGTGCTGCGCCAGTTGCAGCGTCTGTATCTGCAGCGCCAGGACTGGTCGGCACTGCTCGGCCTGTTGCCGGAGCTGCGTAAGGAAAAGGCGCTACCCGCCGCAGAGCTCGACGAGCTGGAGCGCGAAACCTGGCGTGGGCGCCTGGCCGAAGTCGGGGAGCTTGGGTTGGCGCAGGGAGAAACTGCTCTGCAGCCCCTGAGCAAGGCCTGGAACCAGCTGTCGGCCAGCCTGCGCAACGAGCCTGAGCTGATCGCCACCTATGTCGAGCAACTGCGTCGTCTGGGCGCGCAGGAAGAAGCTGAGGCGGTGCTGCGTGACGCGCTCAAACGAGGCTATGACAGCCGCCTGGCGCGTTTCTATGGCGTGCTGCGTGGCGCCGATCCGGCGCGTCAGCTGCAGACAGCCGAGCTCTGGCTCAAGCAGCATCCACAGGACCCGGCCCTGCTGCTGACCCTGGGCCGCCTGTGCCTGCAGAACCAGCTGTGGGGCAAGGCGCGCGACTACTTCGAGACCAGCCTCAAGCTCGAGCGTCACCCGGAAACCTGCGCCGAACTGGCGCGCCTGCTGGCGCAGTTGGGTGAACTGGAGCGCAGCAACCAGCTGCTGCTGGAAAGTCTTGGCCTGTTGCACCAGGGCCTGCCGTCGCTGCCGCAACCGCAGGGTGCCGCGGTCTGAATGGATGCGGCCGATTGCCGCGCTTGGCCATCCGTGCGGACGGAGGGGCGTTCCGGCATGATGAACAGCCTGTTATGAGCCGTGGGGCGCCTTGCAAGGCGCCCTCGCTTTACTCTACCGTACGCCCTCGATTTCCCTTACGGAGCCACCATGCAATTGGCCAGTCCGCGTCCCCTGTTTTTTCTGGCATTCATCGGCTGCGTACTGCTGATGGCGGCTGCGCTGTACCTGGAGCATGTCGTCGGCCTGGAACCCTGCCCGATGTGCGTATTGCAGCGCATCTGCGTGATCCTGTTCGGCGTGGTCTGTCTGATCGCGGCGATCCATGGCCCAGGGCGTCTCGGTCGACGCATCTACGCCGTGGTGGCCTTGCTGTTCGCTGGCGCCGGTGCCGCCACCGCAGGTCGGCAGATCTGGCTGCAGAGCGTGCCGGCCGATCAGCTCGAAGCCTGTCTGCCGAGCCTCGAGTTCATGATGGAAGCCCTGCCCATGCAGGACATCGTGCGCCTGGTGTTCCAGGGCAGCGCAGACTGCGCCGAAGTGAAGTGGACGCTGTTCGGCATGAGCATTCCCGAGTGGAGCCTGATTGGCTTCATCGGCATGCTGCTGTTCTGCCTGTTCCAGCTATTGCGCCGCAATTGAGCATGTGAATCGCATGAAGCCACGGAGTTCGTGGCTTCTCGATTAAACGCCCGTATGAAAGTTTCTCGCGCCTATGCCTTGATGGTGTCTGCCAGCGGGCATAATCTGGCTCGCACGCACCGTCGGAAAAACGCCATTTTGCGGTTGCCTTTCCAAGAGCAAGCTTCGATTGACGGAAAATCGTCAGGAATGACTTTTAGCGTCGCGCAGCCAATGGTTCGAGGGATGGTCGCCAGGGATGGGGCCCTTAAAGAAAACGTCTCGGGAACGGGCGTATAACAGGCATTATCGATAAGGGAAACGAGGTTCATCATGCTCGAGAGTTGTCGGAACGCACAGGAACGTTGGGGCGGGGTTCACCAACTGATCGATCGCTGGCTGGGTGAGCGCCGCGAACTGGTGCTGGCCTATACCGCTCTGAATAAGGCGCCGCAGGCTCCAGCCATCAATTGCGAGTCGTTGCAGGGCTTCTGCGAGCTGCTGGTGGACTACGTCTCGGCCGGCCACTTCGAGGTCTACGAGCAGTTGACCAGCGAGGCCAAGGCCTTCAACGACCAGCGCGGCCTGGAACTGGCCAAGCAGATCTACCCGCGCATCGAAGCCATCACCGAGGTCGCGCTGGCCTTCAACGACCGCTGTGACAACGGCGACAGTCGTGACAACGCCTCGCTGGTGGTCGAGCTCAACCGCCTGGGACAGCTGTTGCACGAACGTTTCGAGCTGGAAGACTGCCTGATCGAGGTGCTGCACAACGCCCATCAGGAACAGGCTGCCGAAGCGATCTGACCGCTCGATGTCAAAAAGCCCGGTCTGAGTCCGTAATGCTGTTCAATTAAGGTTGCACACGATTGGCTCCCCTCTCCCATTTATGGGAGAGGGGCTGGGGGAGAGGGCAGAAGACTCCGCAAACTGCCAGTTTCCCCCCTCTCCCTAAGCATCTCCCTGGAGGGGCGAGGGGACTGATCGAGCTAGACCGTTTCTTAAGTGAACAGCATTCCGGATCTGAGTCCGGGCTTTTCATTGTGGATCAGGGCGGCGCTCAGTCGGCTACGTCCAGCAGGCGCAGGTCGAAGACCAGAGGCGCATGGGGCGGTATCAGATCGCCCGCGCCGTCTTCCCCATACGCCTGAGCTGATGGAATCACCAGGCGCCAGTGAGCGCCCTTCGGCATCTGCAGCAGTGCGCTGCGCCAGCCGGCGATCAGGCTGTCCAGACGAAACCACTGCGGTGTGCTGCTCTCGTCGAAGACGCTGCCATCGGCCAGCTCGCCGCGATAACTCACCTGCACTCGGCTGCGGGCAGTGGGCTTGGCTCCGCTGCCAGGTTTCAATTCGGTCACCAGCACGCCGTTGGCCAGCGCCCGCACGTTGGCGCGGCGACTCTCCTCGGCGAGAAAGCGCTGCTCGGCTTCGATGGCCTTGGCATGGCGTTGCGGCGAGGCTTCGATACGGGCTTCATGCTCATCGAGCAGTTGCTCGATACGGCTGGCTTCGAGCCGCAGCGGCTTACCCTCATAGGCCTGGCGCAAGCCTTCGAGCAGTTCGCTCAGCGGCAGGTCGGGCACCTCTTCATGCAGGCGTTCGCCGAGGCGCACACCGAGGCTATAAGCCAGGTCCTGCTGGTGCTGGTCGGCCTGCACACCCAGGCTGCAGCACAGCGCGAGTGTGGCGAGTACGGCGCGGCTCATGACGATCTCTCCCGATGAATGTGCCAGCGATTATGCCAGGCGCGCGATGCCCGTGCTGCGATCGCCAAAAGGCCTATGGCGGGGCGTCTCGCCTGCGTCTAGTATGGGCGCATCCACATCCGCCTGGAGGCGCGCCATGTCGGCCAAGAAGAAGTCCGTGACCACCCCGCTGCACCTGTTGCACCAACTGTCTGCCAGTCTGCTCGAACATCTGGAGAATGCTTGCTCGCAAGCGCTGATCGACGCCGAGAAACTGCTCGCCAAACTGGAGAAGCAGCGCGGCAAGGCTCAGGAGAAACTGCACAAGGCGCGCAGCAAGCTGCAGGACGCCGCCGTTGCCGGCAAGGCCAAGGCGCAAGCCAAGGCCAAGAATGCCGTCGCCGAGCTGGAGGAGCTGCTCGATGGGCTCAAGGCCAGCCAGAGCGAAACCCGTACCTACATCGCCCAGCTCAAGCGCGATGCTCAGGAAAGCCTGAAGCTGGCGCAGGGCGTTGGCAAAGTGAGGGAAGCCGCCGGCAAGGCGCTGGACGCACGTGAAGCCAAGGCCGCAGCGCCGGCAGCCAAGCCTGCCAGCAAGCCGGCCGTTGCAAAGAAACCCGCTGTCGCAAAAGCACCGGTGAACAAGGCCCCGGCCAAACCCGCTACTGCCAAACCGGCCAGCAAACCAGCCGCCAAGACGGTAGCGGCCAGCAAGTCGGCTGCCAAACCCGCGGTCGCCAGCAAGCCAGCGGCTAAACCTGCTGCCAGCAAGCCTGCAGCGGCTAAACCGGCCGCGCCCAAGGTTGCCGCCAAACCTGCTGCCGCCAAGCCGGCGGTCAAACCTGCCGCAAAGCCAGCCGCCGCGAAAACGCCGGCGAAGCCAGCAGCGGCCAATAAGCCAGCAGCCAAGCCAGCTACCGCCAAATCCGTAGCGGCCAAACCTGCTGCGAAGCCTGCCGCCAAAACCACGCCTGCCAAGCCTGCTGCTGCGAAGAAGCCGGCTGCAGCGAAGAAGGCCCCGGCCAAGCCTGTAGCAGCCAAGCCAACTGCCGCACCGGCAGCGCCAGCAGCTCCGGCTGCCCCGGCGACGCCCGCTGCGCCTACCGTAAGCAGCGGCAGCAGCACCCCGAGCGCCTCCTAAGGCGAATTGACGGCGCCGCGCAGCACCTGCAGCGCGGCGCTGTCGTTTTCGGCCAGGCGAATCAGCCAGTCGTCTCTACCTGCCTCGCCAGGCCAGCTCTCGGCCACCGTCTGCAGCCGTTCGAGCAATACCCGCTCGGCCTGCAATTCCAGTTTCTTGATCTGTTCGCGCAAGGCCGCCAGCTCGGCATCTTCGCCTGCTGCCCTGCGCCAGTGGCGGCGTGTCTGGCGCAAGGGCGAGATCACCTCGCGCTGCCAGGGCGCGGCCACTTCCGTTAGGGCGCGCAGGCGTTCCTCCAGGCAGCGCACGCCGCGTTGCTGCAGCCAGGCGCCAGTCAGCAGCAGGCAAACGTCGCTGCCCGCTTCCTGCAGTTCCAGGCAGGCCTGTTCCACACCTGGTCTGGCATAGAGTTCGAGGGCGAAATTCCACAGATCCTGCACGCGGCCTCCGGGGCGATTTGATAGACTCCGCGGCCATTATGATCCGACTCCAGAACCTCACTCTACAGCGTGGTCCGCAACGCCTGCTCGAAGGCGCCGAGCTGACCCTGCACGCCGGTCACAAGGCCGGTCTGATCGGTGCCAACGGCGCCGGTAAATCCAGCCTGTTCGCCCTGTTGCGTGGTGAGCTGACACCGGATGCCGGCGATTGCCTGCTGCCCGGCGACTGGCGTATCGCCCATATGCGCCAGGAGGTCGACACCCTCGAGCGGCTGGCCGTGGACTACGTGCTCGACGGCGATCACAACCTGCGCCGCGTGCAGGCCGAGTTGGCCGCAGCCGAGCAGAGCCACGACGGCGCCGCCATCGCTCGTCTGCACAGTGAACTGGACAGCGCCGACGGTTATACCGCCGATGCCCGCGCGCGCAAGCTGCTGGCTGGGCTGGGCTTCGAGAACGCGCAGATGGATCGCCGCGTCGGCGACTTCTCCGGTGGCTGGCGTATGCGCCTGAACCTGGCCCAGGCGTTGATGTGCCCGTCCGATCTGTTGCTGCTCGACGAGCCAACCAACCACTTGGATCTGGACGCGATTCTCTGGCTCGAAGGTTGGCTGCAGAGCTACCCAGGCACCCTGCTGCTGATTTCTCACGACCGCGATTTTCTCGACGCCGTGGTCGATCACGTTGCCCATGTCGAGCAGCGCAAGCTGAACCTGTATCGCGGCGGCTATACGGCCTTCGAGCGCACTCGCGCCGAACGCCTGGCCCAGCAGCAACAGGCCTACGAGAAGCAGCAGGCGCAGCGCGCGCACATGGAAAAGTACATTGCCCGCTTCAAGGCCCAGGCCACCAAGGCCCGCCAGGCGCAGAGCCGGATCAAGGCGCTGGAGCGCATGGAAGAGCTGAGTGCGGCGCACGTCGACTCGCCCTTCGACTTCGTCTTCCGCGAGGCCGACAAGATCTCCACGCCGCTGCTCAGCCTCAGCGAAGGCCGCCTGGGTTACGGCGACAAGACCATCCTGCAGCAGGTCAAGCTGAGCCTGGTGCCGGGTGCGCGCATCGGCCTGCTCGGCCCCAACGGCGCGGGCAAGTCGACGCTGATCAAGAACCTATCGGCCGAGCTGCAGCCGCTGGCCGGCAGCCTGACCCGCGGCGAGAACCTGGTGATCGGCTACTTCGCCCAGCACCAGCTCGATGCCCTGGACGACAAGGCCAGCCCGCTGCTGCACCTGCAGCGCATCGCACCGAGCGAGCGCGAGCAGACGCTGCGCGATTTCCTCGGCGGTTTCGATTTCCGTGGCGCGCGCTGCGACGAGCCGGTGGTGAATTTCTCCGGTGGCGAGAAAGCGCGCCTGGCTCTGGCATTGATCGCCTGGGGCAAACCCAACCTGCTGCTGCTCGACGAGCCGACCAACCACCTCGACCTGGAAATGCGCCTGGCGCTGACCATGGCTCTGCAGGAGTTCGCCGGTGCCGTGGTGGTGGTCTCGCACGACCGCCATCTGCTCAAGAGTACTACCGACGAGTTCCTGCTGGTCGCCGATGGCCGCGTGGCGCCGTTCGACGGTGATCTCGATGATTACGCCCGTTGGCTGGTCGACTACCGTCAGCGCCAGGCACCGCCCAGCGCAGCGGCCGAAGGCGCTGCAGACAAGACCGACAAGCGTGCCCAGCGCCAGGCTGCCGCTGCGCTGCGTCAGCAACTGGCGCCGCACAAGAAGCAGGCCGAGAAGCTCGAGCAGGAACTGGGCAAGGTGCAGGAAAAGCTCGCCGCGGTGGAAACCCAGTTGGGCGACAGCGGTCTGTACGAAGCTGCGCGTAAGGACGAACTGCGCCAGCGCCTGGCCGAACAGGCGCAGCTCAAGGCGCGTGAAGCCGAGTTGGAAGAGGCCTGGCTGCTGGCGCTGGAAACCCTGGAGGCGTTGCAGCAGCAACTGGAGGAAGCCGAGTAATGGAACAGCTGGAACTGCTGATGGCCTGGCGCGAGCCGCTGATTCGTGCTGGCCAGGTACTGCTGATCATCCTGCTGGCATGGATCGCTCAGCGCATTCTCACTCGCGCCATCAGCCGCCTTGGCGCGCGCTACAGCCTGTTGCCGGCAGAAGTGTTGCAGCCGCTGCGCGGCCTGGTGCGCTGGCTGATCATGGGCAGCGCACTGCTCATGGTGCTGGAGCGCCTGGGCGTATCGGCGAACGTGCTGTGGACGGCGCTGACCGGGTTCACCGCTGTCGCCGCGGTGGCGTTCTTCGCCATCTGGAGCGTGCTGTCGAACATGTTCTGCGCGCTGCTGATCTTCACCATGGGCCCGTTTCGCCTGGGCGATACCGTCGAGGTCATCGACAGCGCCGACAAGCCGGGGGTGAAAGGGCGGGTGATCGCCATCAACCTGTTCTACACCACCTTGCAGGACCTCGACGAAAACGCCGCCGGCGCATTGTTGCAGGTGCCCAACAGCCTGTTCTTCCAGAAGTCGGTGCGCCGCTGGCGCTGAACGCGGGGGCAGGAGTAGGCTGTAGCGCTTTCTCCCTGATTTCCGCTTTTCGAGGTACGCATCATGGCATTGGAAACCTGGCTCGCTTTCTTCGTCGCCTGCTGGGTGATCAGCCTGTCGCCGGGCGCCGGTGCCGTGGCCTCGATGTCAGCCGGCATGCAGTACGGCTTCTGGCGCGGCTACTGGAACGCGCTCGGCCTGCAGCTCGGTCTGGCCCTGCAGATCGCCATCGTCGCTGCGGGTGTGGGCGCGATCCTGGCCACCTCGGCCCTGGCCTTCAGCCTGATCAAATGGTTCGGCGTGGCCTACCTGATGTTTCTCGCCTACAAGCAGTGGGTCGCTCTGCCCAGCGATCTGGATACCAGCGCGGCCGAGCGTCCCATTGGTCGGCCACTGACCCTGGTGCTGCGTGGTTTCCTGGTCAATTTCAGCAACCCTAAGGCGATCGTCTTCATGCTTGCGGTGCTGCCGCAGTTCATCAACCCGCATGCGCCGCTGGTGGGGCAGTACCTGGTGATGGGCGTGACCATGATCGCCGTGGATCTGATCGTCATGGCCGGCTACACCGGCCTCGCCTCACGCGTACTGCGCCTGCTGCGCACGCCGCGCCAGCAGCGGGTGATGAATCGCAGTTTCGCTGCGCTGTTCGCCGCCGCTGCCGGCCTGCTGGCCACGGTCAAGCGCGCCGCCGTCTGACACCCTCGCCCAATCCTGTAGGCGCGAACGAGCGGTATTCCGCTTTATTCGCGATCCGAGCCGGGCATGTAGCCAGGCCCGATCGCGAATAAATTCGCTCCTACCAAGGCGATGGCCTGGCCTGAGCGAAGGCGGTTTAGTCAGTTTGTTACCAAATATTTCATATTTTTCTTGTCTGTGCGGGCTCGTCCGGCAACAATTTAATGCCACCCATTCTCGTTTGGGATGCATTAATGATCCGCTTCCGTTCCCCCCTTTCCTGGCTGATGCTGCCACTGCTGGCCTGCCTCAGCTTTCTCGCCGTCGGCGAGCCTTTGGATGGCGCCGCCCAGGCGCTGCACCTGATTGGTTATATCGGTGCTGATTACCCTGCCACCGTCGCGGGCGGTCAGGTCGTCGATGCTGGCGAATACCAGGAGCAACTGGAGTTTCTCGATGTGCTGCAGGGCTTGATCGTCGCCCTGCCGGCTCAGGCCGGACGTGCCGAGCTGGAGCAGGGCGTGGCCGATCTGCGCCAGGCCGTTACCCAGCGCAGGCCTGGCGAAGAGGTTTCCAGCTCGGCACGCCAACTCGGCACAAGCCTGGCCGATCTTTATCAGGTGTCACTGACGCCGGTACTGACGCCGGACCCGGAGCGTGGTGCGCCGCTCTACGCCCAGCACTGCTCGGTGTGTCATGGCGATAGCGGCCTGGGCGAAGGGCCGGCCGGCATCGGTCTGGAGCCGCCACCGGCCAATCTGCGCGACGCCGCGCGCCTGGATCGGCTGAGCCTTTACGATCTCTACAACACCCTCGGCCTGGGCATCGAAGGCACCGACATGCCGGCCTTCGCCGATCAGCTCGATGACCGTCAGCGCTGGGACCTGGCCGTTTATATCGCCGGCTTCACCGCTGTGCCGGCGCAGGGCAAGGCACGTTTCGCCATGAGCGAGCTGGCCGGCCGCACGCCTGCCGAAATCGCCGCTGCTGGTGGCGATGTCGCCGCGTTCCGCGCCCAGCGCGCGCATCCGGTGCTGGAGCAGCGTGGCCCGCAACAGTTGATCGGCTACACCCGCGAAACCCTGGAGCGCAGCCTGCAGGCCTACCGCGATGGTGACCGCGAGCAGGCCTACGACCTTTCCGTCGGCGCCTACCTGGAAGGTTTCGAGTTGGTCGAAAGCGCCCTCGACAACCTCGATGCGGTGCAGCGCAAGACCACCGAGCGAGCCCTGATGGCCTACCGCCAGGCGCTGCAGGATAGCGCCGGCGTCGCGCAGGCGGCTCAGGCGCTGGAGCTAGCCAAGGTCGAGCTGGACAAGTCCGCCGCGCTGCTCGCCGATGGTGCCATGGACGGTAGCCTGAGTTTCTTCGCCAGCCTGCTGATTCTGCTGCGGGAGGGCCTGGAAGCCATCCTGGTGCTGGCGGCGATTCTCGCCTTCCTGCGTAACACCGGGCAGCAGCAGGCGGTGCGCAGCGTGCACATCGGCTGGGGACTGGCGCTGCTCGCCGGGGTCGGCACCTGGGCGGTGGCAGCGTACGTGATCGACGTCAGCGGCGCCCAGCGCGAACTGCTCGAAGGGATCACCGCGCTGTTCGCGAGCGTGGTGCTATTGTGGGTCGGCGTGTGGATGCACGACCGCCGCCATGCTGCGGCCTGGCAGGACTACATCAAGAGCAGCCTGGTCGGCGGCGGTGGCCGATTCGGCTTTGCCGTGCTGGCGTTCTTCTCGGTTTATCGCGAGCTGTTCGAAGTCATCCTGTTCTACGAAACCCTCTGGCTGCAGGCCGGCCCTGCCGGTCACGGCGCGGTGCTGGCCGGCGCTGCCGCCGCGCTGGTACTGCTGATCGGCCTGGCCTGGGTGATCCTGCGCGGCTCGCGCAAGCTGCCGCTGGCCACCTTCTTCGGCATCAATGCGGTGTTGCTGTGCGTGCTGTCCGTGGTCTTCGCCGGCCATGGCGTGGCGGCGCTGCAGGAAGCCGGCGTGCTCGGTACGCGCCCGGTGGCGTTCTTCGAGTTCGACTGGCTGGGCATCCACGCCGACGCCTGGAGCCTGTCCGCTCAGGGCCTGGCACTGGCCGGCATCGCGCTGCTGTATGGGCGCAGCCTGTTGGGCGAGCGTCGGCGTCTGGCCGAACAGGGCTGAAAGAGTGATTCGAGGGCGGTTTCACCGCCCTCGTTGCCTCATAGCGTGAACCGCTGCCACGACAGCGAGTCTCAGTGCACCTAGGCTGGTTCCAATTTCTTTGCCGAGTGCACGCATGTCTTCCTCGATCCATTCCACTCATTACGCCGACAGCCCTGATCTGGCGTTGGCTGCTCTGCGTCATCCCTCTCTAGAGCAGGCGCTGTCGGCAGCCTGCGCTCAACTGGCCGTGCGCGAAGCTTTTCTCGCTGCGTTGCGTGATCCGGCCATTGGCTCGCAGCCAAGGTTGCTGCTGGCGGTTTCCGGTGCCGACCTGCAAGGTCAGCGGCGTTTGGCTGCGTTGGTCGCCGAGCTGCTGCCGGACGAGGTGGAGCTGGACCTGATCGAGCTGGCCGACGACAACCTGTCGCGTGCCGTACGCGAGCGCTGCGAGCCGTTCTATAAGTCCTGAGGCGTCCGCCTGCTGGCATACTGCGCGCTGGTTTCTCTGCGGAAGTTGCTGCATGCGCGTATGGATCGACGCCGATGCCTGCCCTCGGGCGGCGCGGGATCAGGTGGTCAAGTTCGCCCTCAAGCGGGGTTTCGGGGTGGTGCTGGTGGCTGGACAGGCCGTGGCCCGGCCGAATTTCGCCTGCGTGAAACTGATCGTGGTGCCCAGCGGGCCGGATGCGGCGGACGATCATCTGGTCGAGCATGCCGTGCCCGGTGAACTGGTGATCTGCAGTGACGTGCCGCTGGCCGACCGTCTGGTGAAGAAGGGTGTTGCCGCGCTCGACCCGCGTGGCCGCGAGTTCGACGAGCGCAACATGGGCGAGCGCCTGGCGGTACGCAACCTGTTCACCGACCTGCGCGAGCAGGGCCAGGTCGGCGGCGGTCAGGCGCCCTATTCGGAGAAGGATCGCCAGGCCTTCGCCAATGCGCTGGACCGCATCCTTACGCGTTTGAGTCGCTAGCCAGGCTACGCACCGCTTATGTGGGAGGCGCTTTAGCGGCGATCAAGGTGGCGCCAGTCGCGGCTGAAGCCCCTCCCACAATGTGCGTTGCCACTACCCGCACAGATAGGTGCCGGTGCCCACGGCCACCAGCACGTCTTCATCGTTATGCAGCTCCATGCGGATCACCGCCACCTTGTTGCCGGCGCGCAGCGGCATGGCCGTGGCGGTGAAGCGCTGGCCACGTCCGGGGCGCAGGTAGTCGATGCGCAGGTCGATGGTGCCGAGCTTGGACAGCTTGCTCATGCGCTCGGCTGCCGGCAGGTGCTGGTGGTTGGCGAACGCACCGATCAACGCCATGGCGCCGCCGCAGACGTCGAGCAGGGAGGAAATCACGCCGCCGTGCAGGATGCCGTGGACGAAGTTGCCGATCAGCTCGGGTTTCATCGGCAGGTGCATGGTCACCTGCGCCTCGCTCAGTTCGGCGATCTCGATGCCGAGTAACTGGTTGAACGGGATGCGCTGGAAGAAGGCAGTCACCGCCTGTTGCAGGTCGGTGTCCAGGGTGAAGGGGGCTGACATGCGTGGTGGCTCCGTCGATCGGTACCTGTCACGCTGACGCAGCTTGAAAGCTTTGGCCAGAGGCAATGCCGGACTGCCTTGAGCAATGTCCGGATCGGCCTGTCGTGTGGCTTTTGTAGGAGCGAATTCATTCGCGATGTGCCTGGCATGACGCCTGCGACCTTCGCGGATGAATCCGCTCCTACCTCCCGCCTCGACTCAGTGGTGCGTCAGCTCCAGCACGCGGTCGACCATCTTGTTGATGCCCGATGCTGCCTCGGCGATGGATTTGGCGAGCATGTAGGCGGGCGTGGTCACCAGCTTGCGCTCGCTGTCTTCGATGATCTCGCTGACCTCGCACTCATGGTGCTCGGCGCCCATCTGGGTCAGGGCGGTGGCGGTGTCGTGATCGCTGCCGATGGTGCATACCACCCCGGCACCGAAGATCTTCGCCGCCAGTACCGGGGCGATGCACATCAGGCCGACCGGCTTGCCGGCATCGACGAACGCCTTGCAAGCCGCCAGCACGTCAGGCTGCACGGTGCAGCCGGCGCCGCTGGTGGCGAAGTCGGAGAGGTTCTTCGCTACGCCGAAGCCGCCGGGCAGGATCAGCGCGTCGAACTCTGCCATGTGCAGCAGCTTGACGTCCTTGATCTGGCCGCGGGCGATGCGCGCCGATTCCACCAGCACGTTGCGTGTTTCGTTCATCTCGTCGCCGCTGTAGTGATCGACCACGTGCAGCTGCGGCACGTTAGGGGCGAAACACTGGACTTCGGCACCACGCTGGTCGAGGCGCAGCAGGGTGATCACGCTTTCATGGATCTCGGCGCCATCGTAGACGCCACAGCCGGACAGAATCACTGCCACTTTCTTGCTCATGCTCGACTCCTGGTGAGGAAAGACGCGACCTTGAAACGGGCGCGGGTATTACCAATGCTGGGGTTGTCGCCAAATGCCACTCGGACTGTCATTTGCCGCCGCGAAGCCTGACGAAGCTGCGCATAGGATGAATAACAGCTCATTCCCGACACAAGTACAACGATATGGTGCAGTCATGAATTACGTTCTTTACGCAATGCCCTTCTTCTTCCTGCTGATCGGCCTGGAATTGCTCGCTGACCGCTGGCGCGGCATGCGCACCTATCGCCTGGCCGATGCCCTTAACAGCGTCAGTGCCGGCGTACTGTCCCAGGCCACCGGGATTCTCACCAAGGTGGTCGTCCTGCTGACCTACGCCTTCGCCTGGGAGCAGCTGGCGCTGTTCGAGTTGTCCGAAAGCAGTCTCTGGGTATGGCTCTTCGCCTTCGTCTTCTACGATTTCTGCTACTACTGGAACCACCGCCTGGGCCATGAGCGCAATGTGCTCTGGGCCGCCCATGCGGTGCACCACCAGAGCGAGGACTACAACCTCTCCACCGCGTTACGGCAAACCAGCACCGGTTTCATCTTCGGCTGGATCTTCTATCTGCCGATGGCCGTGGTCGGTGTACCGCCGCTGGTCTTCCTCAGCGTTGCCGCCCTGAACCTGCTGTATCAGTTCTGGGTGCATACCCGGCATATCCCCAAACTGGGCTGGTTCGAGTGGCTGTTCATCACCCCGTCCAACCACCGCGTGCATCATGCACAGAATCCTATCTACATGGATCGCAATTACGGCGGTGTGTTCATTGTCTGGGATCGAATTTTTGGCACCTTCCAGGAGGAGCTCGACGAAGAACCGGTGGTCTTCGGCGTGACCGTGCCGCTGGCCAGCTGGAACCCGCTGTGGGCCAACCTGCAGGTCTACGCCGGGCTATGGAGTGATGCCAGGCGCGCCAGTTCCTGGTGGGACAAGCTGCGCATCTGGTTCATGCCTACCGGTTGGCGCCCGGCCGACGTCGCGGCGCGTTACCCGCAGGCCAAGGCGGACCTGAGCCATTTCCGCAAGTTCGAGGTACCGCTGGGGCGCGGCGCGCAGGTCTACGCGCTGCTGCAGTTCGTCTGCTACCTGCTGGCCGTCGTGTGGCTGCTGGCGCAGGGCGATGCGCTGGCCACCGGCGCCGTGCTGCTGGCCTGTCTGTGGATGGCCCTGGGCCTGTACAGCATCGGCATGTGGCTGGAGAACCGCAGCCATGCCTGGCGTCTGGAGTGCCTGCGTCTGGCGATCAACCTGCCGGCATTCTGGCTGGCCGGCGAACTCGGCATGCTGACGTTGGATGCCACCGCCTGGGCCTGGCTGATCGGCTACAGCCTAGTCAGCATGCTTGGATTGTGGCTGGTGCCGCGCGTAGGGCGGACCGGAACGCCGGCCGCTCGTAGCGAAGCGAACAGTCCGCACATTGGCGCATGACCTGATATCCACATGAGTCGTGAAGCTGCAGCGGCGTACTGCCTGCGGCGAGCGGATCGCCGCCCGGTACGCCCTACGCGCTGATGGGTATCTGGCTGGCGCGCGGCTCAGCCGCGCCGGCGCTGACGCCACCGGTATAGCCAGGCGAGGGAAAGCAGCAGCACCACGGCCGCGAGCAGGATGACCTGGTAGTTGCGCAGTGCCTCAAGCAGGCCGCCCATGGCATTGCCCAGGCTGTAGGCCAGCAGGCTGATGCCGCCGGCCCAGACACCGGCGCCGATGGCGTCGAGCAGCAGGTAGCGGCGCCAGGAATAGCCGGACAGGCCGATGGTGAGCGGCATCACCGTGCGCAGGCCGTAGAGAAAGCGAAAGCACAGCACCCACAGATCCGGGTAACGCTTGATAAGCGCGCTGGCACGTTCGCCCAGCGGTTGCCAGCGCGGTTTGCGTTCTAGCAGCGCGCGGCCGTGACGGCGGCCAAGGTAGTACCACAGCTGATCGCTGGCGAAGGTGCCGAGGAAGGCGCACAGCGCCACCCATTCGATCTCCAGTACGTTGCGCACGGCCATGTAGGCGGCCAGCAGCAGGGATACCTCACCTTCGAGGAAGGTGCCGAGTACCAGTGCCGGGTAGCCAAACTGGCGGATCAGGTCTTGGAGCATGCCGTGAGCTCATCGATGCAGGTGCTGAAGACTACTCTGACCACGAGGAGGCCGGAAGGTGGCGCGTCATGCCACAATGCGCGACTGGCTGTGCGACTCGCCGTCGCACGCGGTCATTTGGCCGTCATCATTTGGTCATAATGGTCGCTTATAACCGTCACACTGGCCCGCTCGTGCGGGCTCTGGAGTCTGCCGTGAGCGTTACCCCCGCCAATCGTCTGTTCCCCGCCACCCGCCTGCGTCGCAATCGCCGCGACGATTTCTCCCGTCGCCTGGTGCGCGAGAATCGCCTGAGCGTCGATGATCTGATTCTGCCGGTGTTCGTCCTCGACGGCGAAAACCGCCGTGAAGCCGTGCCATCGATGCCGGGCGTCGAACGCCTGTCCATCGACCTGCTGCTGAAGGAAGCCGAACATTGGGTGGCGCTGGGCATTCCGGCGCTGGCGCTGTTCCCGGTTACCCCGCTGGAGAAGAAGTCCCTGGATGGGGCGGAAGCCTGGAACCCGGACGGTATCGCCCAGCGCGCGATCCGCGCCCTGCGTGAAAAATTCCCCGAGCTCGGTGTGATCAGTGACGTCGCTCTCGACCCGTTCACCACCCACGGCCAGGACGGCATTCTCGACGACTCCGGTTATGTGCAGAACGACATCACCGTCGATGCGCTGGTCAAGCAGGCGCTGTCGCATGCCGAGGCTGGTGCCCAGGTGGTGGCGCCGTCGGACATGATGGATGGCCGTGTGCAGGCGATCCGCGAGGCGCTGGAGCTGGCCGATCACGTCAATGTGCGCATCATGGCCTACTCGGCCAAGTACGCCAGCGCCTACTACGGCCCGTTCCGCGACGCGGTGGGTTCGGCGGCCAACCTCGGCAAGGGCAACAAGCTCGGCTACCAGATGGACCCGGCCAACGGCAACGAGGCGCTGCATGAAGTGGCGGCCGACCTGGCCGAAGGCGCCGACATGGTCATGGTCAAGCCCGGCATGCCCTATCTGGACATCCTCTGGCGGGTCAAGGATGCCTACAAGGTGCCGACCTTCGTCTATCAGGTCAGTGGCGAGTACGCCATGCACATGGCGGCGATCCAGAACGGCTGGCTGAGTGAGGCGGTCATACTGGAGTCACTCACCGCCTTCAAACGTGCCGGTGCCGATGGCATCCTCACCTATTTCGCCGTACGGGCGGCAGAACTGCTAAAACAAGGGCGATGACGCTCTCAGGAACCCAGCGATGAACAGCGAAGGACTCAACAGCGAAGTGCTCGACAACAACCCGCCTCAGGCCGAGGTGGTCGCCGAGACGCCAGTGGTGGAAACTCCGCCGCCGGCCCCGATCCCCAGCCTGGATGACAGCAGCCTGTACATCCACCGTGAACTGTCGCAGTTGCAGTTCAACATCCGCGTGCTGGAGCAGGCGCTGGACGAGTCCTATCCGTTGCTCGAACGCCTGAAGTTCCTGCTGATCTTCTCCAGCAACCTCGACGAGTTCTTCGAGATTCGCGTCGCCGGCCTGAAGAAGCAGATCAACTTCGCCCGTGAACAGGCCGGCGCCGATGGCCTGCAGCCGCACCAGGCGCTGGCGCGGATCAGCGAGCTGGTGCACGAGCAGGTCGAGCGCCAGTACGCCATTCTCAACGACACGCTGTTCCCGGCGCTGGCCAAGCACAACATTAACTTCATCCGCCGCCGTTACTGGACGACCAAGCTCAAGGCCTGGGTGCGCCGCTACTTCCGCGACGAGATCGCGCCGATCATCACGCCTATCGGCCTTGATCCGACGCACCCCTTCCCGCTGCTGGTGAACAAGAGCCTGAACTTCATCGTCGAGCTGGAGGGTGTCGATGCCTTCGGTCGCGACTCCGGTCTGGCCATCATCCCGGCGCCGCGTCTGCTGCCGCGTATCATCAAGGTACCGGAAGACGTTGGCGGGCCCGGCGACAACTACGTATTCCTTTCGTCAATGATCCACGCTCATGCCGATGACCTGTTCCAGGGCATGAAGGTCAAGGGCTGCTACCAGTTCCGCCTGACCCGTAACGCCGACCTGTCGGTGGATACCGAGGACGTCGAAGACCTGGCGCGTGCCCTGCGCGGCGAGCTGTTCAGCCGTCGCTATGGTGATGCGGTGCGTCTGGAGGTGGTCGATACCTGCCCGAAACACCTGCGTGACCACCTGCTCAAGCAGTTTGGCCTGACCGAGGGTGAGTTGTATCAGGTCAACGGCCCGGTCAACCTGACCCGCCTGTTCAGCATCACCGGCCTGGATAACCACTCGGACCTGCAGTACGCCCCGTTCACCCCGGTGATCCCCAAGCTGCTGCAGAACGCCGAGAACATCTTCAACGTGGTCAGCAAGCAGGACATCCTTCTGCTGCATCCCTTCGAGTCCTTCACCCCGGTCGTCGACCTGCTGCGCCAGGCTGCCAAAGACCCGCACGTGCTGGCGATCAAACAGACGCTGTATCGCTCCGGGGCCAACTCGGAGATCGTCGATGCGCTGGTGGAAGCCGCGCGCTATGGCAAGGAAGTCACCGCAGTGATCGAGCTGCGCGCGCGCTTCGACGAAGAGTCCAACCTGGCCCTGGCCAGCCGCCTGCAGGCGGCCGGTGCGGTGGTGATCTACGGCGTGGTGGGCTTCAAGACCCACGCCAAGATGATGCTCATCCTGCGCCGCGAGAACGGCGAGATCGTCCGCTATGCACACTTGGGCACCGGCAACTACCACGCCGGCAACGCCAAGCTGTACACCGACTACAGCCTGCTCACCGCCGACGTGGCTCTGGGCGAGGACGTGTCGAAGCTGTTCAGCCAGCTGATTGGCATGGGCAAGACCCTGCGCATGAAGAAACTGCTGCACGCGCCCTTCACCCTGAAGAAGACCCTGCTCGACCTGATCGCCAAGGAAACCGCAGCTGCAGCCGAAGGCAAGCCGGCGCACATCATCGCCAAGTTCAACTCGCTGACCGACCCCAAGGTGATCCGCGCGCTGTACAAGGCCAGCCAGACCGGGGTGAAGATTGACCTGGTGGTGCGTGGCATGTGCTGCCTGCGCCCGGGTATCGCCGGGGTGTCGCACAACATCCAGGTGCGCTCGATCATCGGTCGCTTCCTCGAGCATACGCGGGTGTTCTACTTCCTCAATGGCGGTGACGAGAAGATCTACCTGTCCAGCGCCGACTGGATGGAGCGCAACCTCGACAAGCGCGTGGAGACCTGCTTCCCGGTGGAGGGCAAGAAGCTCATCACCCGGGTGAAGAAGGAGCTGGAAAGCTACCTGACCGACAACACCCAGGCCTGGGTGCTGCAGCCGGACGGCCGCTACCTGCGTCAGCAGCCCACCGGCAACCAGAACCCGCGCAGCGCGCAGTCCGGCTTGCTGGAAAAGCTCACCGCCCCGGTCGTGGTCGCTCGCTAAAAGCGGCCGCTTGCGGCCTTCTGATGACCCTCTCCCGCTTGCGGGAGAGGGTGGCCGAAGGCCGGGAGAGGGTTGAGGCCGCGTGTTGAAGCTTTTGAAGACACTGCTTCCTGCGCCGATGAACGCCTGATCACTGGCGATCGGGCCGGGGCGCGGAGCGGGTGCCCGAAGGCCGGGAGAGGGCTGGGAAGGCCGCGGGCGATAGTTTGGATAACTGCTCCTGCGCCGTTGAGGGCTTGATCGCTAGCCCTCTCCCCCGGCCCCTCTCCCGCAAGCGGGAGAGGGGAGAAAGCAGCCCGGCCGCATGTTTCGTAGGTGCGCTGCCCCCTACACCGATGTGCGGCCGCAGCCCCTTACCTCTCCAGGCACAGGGGTAACTGACAGCTTTGCGGTGTTCTCAGCCCTCTCCCGTGAATGGGAGAGGAGCAAGACCAGAGCCTTGCCTTCCGCCTTTTCCCGGATTGCATCCGGGCTACGCTATCCCTACAACCTTGCCCGCACCTGCTTCGGGCTGATGCCGAACGCACGCTTGAACGCCGTGGAGAAGTTGGCGGCGCTGCTGTAGCCGGCGATCCAGGCGGCCTGGCCGACACTCACGCCCTGACGCTCCAGCGCCTCGCGTGCCTGTTGCAGCTTGCGCTGGCGCTGATACTCGAACAGCGAGGTGCCCTTGGCCGCCTGGAACTGACGCTGCAGGGTGCTGGCGCAGCAGCCGACCTCGTGGGCGATATCTTCCAGTGACCAGCCATCGGCCTCGCCGCTGTGCAGCAGTTCCAGGGTGCGGCGGATGCGCTGGTGCTCGTGCGGGCGCAGATTCGGCACTGCCTGAGTCGGCTGCCGGGTCATCAGGCTCAGCGCTTCGCCGGCGATCTCCAGAGCACGGCTTTCCAGGTAAAGATTTTCCAGCAGGCGATTGCCGCAGCCGGGATGCAGTACCTGTTCGGCCATCGTCAGCAGGCGTGGCGACGGTTGCCAGCGCAGTACATTGAGTGGCCGGTAATTGCCCTGCAGCAAAGCCTTCAGCTGCGCCTGGCCATCGAAGCCGCTCGATTCGAACCACTCCGGCGCCAGGCTCACCGAAACCTTGCGAATGCGCTGGCCGCGGCGTGCGCGACGGGCGAAGAGCATCGGCTCGTTGAGCGCGATGGTCACTCCCTCGCCAGCAGCGCCGGATCCACCGAAGGTGAAGGGCCGACCGTCGTAGCTGACCTCGCTGCGCCCCTGCAGGAAGAGGATGAAATTCAGGTGCGGGCGCGCCTCGGTCTGGGTGGCGAAGTCCTGCAGTTCCTGGCAATCCGAGCAATGCAGCGACAGGCCGCTGCGCAGCCTGCGCCAGCTCAGGTGACCTTGGAACAGGCGGTCACGCGTGCGCTCGCCGTCCACCAGGCGAATGTGTTCATCGGCCAGGTTGGCCAGTTCTGCGGCGCGGACGATGGGGGCGTGGCTGGTCATCGATGACACCTCTGCATGCCTCTGGCGCAAAGAACAAATCCCCGCGCACAAACCTCTTGTTACAAACAGGGTGGCAGACTACGCCTCGCTATTTATTGATGCAAATCATTCGCATTGAATGTTGTGCCGGCGCATCATGCCGTGCACATCGGGGAGGGGGCATGTACCTGCAAACGCGTCATCATTCACTCAAACCCTTGGCCATCGCCATGCTGCTGGTTGTGCCGGCATTGGCAGCGGCTGCCGAGGAGCCGTTGCAACTGCAGGCCACCGAGGTGCTTGGCACCGCGCAGGAGGAGCTCAAGCAGGCGCTCGGCGTATCGGTGATCACCGCCGAGGACATCCAGAAAGCGCCGCCGGCGAACGATATCGCCGAGATCATCCGCAAGCAGCCGGGCGTCAACCTGACCGGCAACAGCGGTTCAGGCGCGCGTGGCAACAACCGCCAGATCGATATCCGTGGCATGGGCCCGGAGAACACCCTGATCCTGATCGATGGCAAGCCGGTGAGTTCACGCAATGCCGTGCGCTATGGCTGGCGCGGTGACCGCGACACCCGCGGCGATACCAACTGGGTGCCGGCCGAGCAGATCGAGCGTATCGAAGTGCTGCGCGGCCCGGCCGCTGCGCGCTATGGCAGCGGCGCTGCCGGTGGCGTGGTCAACATCATCACCAGGCAGGCCGGCCTGGAGCATCACGGCAACCTCAGCCTGTACGCCAACATGCCGCAGCACAGCGAGGAAGGCGCCACCCGGCGTTTCAACTTCGGTCTCAGCGGCCCGCTGGCGGAGAACATTTCCTATCGCGTCTACGGCAACCTGAACAAGACCGACTCGGACGACGCGGACATCAACGAAGGCCGCGCCGTCAGCACCAGCAACGCCGCGCTGGCGGGCCGCGAAGGTGTGCGCAACCGCGATGTCGACGGCACTCTGAGCTGGCGCCTGGACGAATCGCAGACCCTCGACCTGCAGGCCGGCTTCAGTCGCCAGGGCAACATCTACACCGGCGACAGCATGAACAACCTGAGCAGCAACGCGGGGATCAACAGCGCGCGCGCCGATTGGATCGGCCGTGAAACCAATCGCATGCTGCGCAACACCTACGCCATCACCCATCACGGCGACTGGGACTTCGGCAGCACGCTGAACTACCTGCAATACGAGCGCACGCGCAACAACCGCCTCAAGGAAGGCCTGGCCGGCGGTCCTGAAGGTGCTATCAATGGCAACGAGTTCGGCACCATCGAGCTGCAAAGCCTGACCGCGCACAGCGAAGTCAGCCTGCCGCTGACAGCCCTGTTCGAGCAGGTGTTGACCCTCGGCGCCGAGTGGAACGAGCAACGCATGGAGGATGGCGTGTCCGATCTCGCTGCGATCCAGAGCATCGGCTATCCGACTCGTTTCGCCGGCAACATCGCCATGCGCACCGCATCGCTGTTCGTCGAGGACAATATCGAACTGCGCCCGGGCACCATGCTTACGCCAGGGCTGCGCTACGACCACAACAGCATCAGCGGCAGCAACTGGAGCCCATCGCTCAACCTGTCGCATCGCCTGGACGATAACTTCACCCTCAAGTCCGGTATCGCCCGCGCCTACAAGGTACCCAATCTGTATCAGAGCAACCCGTCCTATGCCCTGTACAGCAACGGTATCGGTTGCTGGGATTTCGTCGCCGGCGGCCCGGGCTGCTTCCTGGTGGGCAACGAGAATCTTGAGGCGGAAACCAGCGTCAACAAGGAGCTTGGCCTGGAGTTCGAGTCTGGTGAATATCAGGCCAGCCTGACCTGGTTCCGCAACGATTACCGCGACAAGGTCGAGGCCGGCCGCGTTCCGGTCGGTACGGTGGACTTCACGCAGGGCAGCGCTACCCGAGTGGCCAACGTGTTCCAGTGGAGCAACATTCCGCGTGCGGTGGTCGAGGGTTTCGAGGGCAACCTGAAGATGCCGCTAGCAAGCAGCCTGAGCTGGAACACCAACTTCACCTGGATGCTGCAATCGAAGAGCAAGGAGACCGGCGAGCCGCTGTCGATCATCCCCGAGTTCACCGTCAACTCGACGCTGGACTGGCAGGTCAGCGACCCGCTGTCGTTACAGACCACAGTGACCTGGTATGGCCGGCAGACGCCGGGCAAGTACGACTATCAGGGCAACGTGCTGACGGGCGACGCGCGCCGCGAAATCTCGCCCTACGCCCTGGTCGGCATCGGCGGCAACTATGCCATCGACAAGAATTGGAGCGTCGGCGCCGGCATCAGCAACCTGTTCGACAAGCGCCTGTACCGCGAGGGCAATAGCCGCGAGGCCGGCGCCTACACCTACAACGAACCGGGGCGCACCTTTTACGCCAGCATCAGCACCAGCTTCTGAGCGGACGAGGGAGTGGTTCAAGCCACTCCCTCGCCCTTGCGACAACCACGACAAAAGCGGGCCCACCCGCCACCACCTGATGAGCCTTACTGCATGATTCGATTCCAAGGTACCGCGACCACCGCTTCGGCCTCGCTGTACATGACCAAGCTGTGCAAGCACTTTCGCCACAAGATCGCCGTGGAGTTCGACGAGCGCAGCGCCGATGCGCAATTTCCCTTTGGCCGCTGTCTGATGCACGCCGAAGCCGATGCGCTGCATTTCGACTGTCAGGCCGACGATGCCGAGGCTGCCGCGCGCATCCGTTTCGTCCTCGACGATCATCTAGTGCGTTTCGCCCGCAAGGAGGGCCTGGCGATCATCTGGAGCGAAGAGGCCAGCGATGAGAGCTAGCGTTGCCCTGTTCGTCCTGGCGCTGTGCGCGTCGCTCGGCGTGGCGGCCGAAAGCTGGCAGCCGGCGACGCTGGTGCAGGCCGAGATGCGTGACCTGCAGTCGCGGCACACCGGGCGCAGCTATCGACTGTATCTGTCGAAACCGCAAGGTGAGGCGCCGGCGCAGGGCTACCCGGTGGTCTATGTGCTCGATGCCGAACTGTTCTTTCCGCTGCTGGCGCAGCAGGCGCTGATGTATACGCCGCATGCCGCGCGTGACGGGCGCGAGGCGGTGCTGGTGGTTGGCATCGGCTATCCGGGGGATGCGCCTTTCGACATTCCGGCGCGGGCCGAGGACTACACGCCGCCAGCGCCGAACCTCGGCGATAGCCATACCCGCGAGGGCGGCGCCGAACGGTTTCTGGATTTTATCGAGGATGAGGTCAAACCCCTGGTGGCGTCACGCTACAAGGTCGATACACGACGCCAGACCCTGTTCGGCCACTCCTACGGCGGCCTATTCACGCTCTACACCTTGCTGTCACGGCCACAGGCGTTCCAGCGCTACGTTGCTGCCAGCCCGTCGTTGTGGTGGCACCGGCGCTACGCCTTCGATCTGCTGGAGACCTTCGCCAGTCAGGAGCCGCGTCCGAACGTTCGCCTGATGCTCAGCGTCGGTGCGGCCGAGCAGCCAGCGGCCGATGCGCCGCTGCTGGATGCGCGACAAAAACACCTGGCCGAGCGGCGCATGGTCGATAACACTCGGGAATTTCAGCAGCGCCTCGGCGCGCTGGGCATGAACGCGCAATTGCTGCTGACGCCTGGCGAGGATCACGCCGGCAACGCCTTCGTCAGCAGCCTGCAGGTGCTGGATTTCGCGCTGCAGCGCTAGGGCGGGTGAGGCCGGTTTCACCCGCCCTACGGTACTCCCGATCAACGCACGCTCAATGTCAGCCGGTAGAGTGCGCCGTGCGCACCGCCTGATCAGCGCACGCTCAGGGTCAGGTCGATGCGCTTGAGCCACTCGGCCTCGGCTTCGAAATCCGCCTGGGTCAGCGGGTTGGCCGCCAGCCAGCCTTCGGGGAAGACGATCTCCAGACTGTCGTCGCCGGCCTTGAACTGCACCTGTGGCATATCCTGCGTACCGCGGATGTGATGGAACAGGATGGCGAAGCGCAGCAGCACGCACAGGCGCATCAGCTTGATGCCTTCCTCGCCGAAGTCGGCGAACTTGTCCTTGGGAATGTTGCGCCGGTGGCCGCGCACCAGCAGGGCGAGCATCTGCTGATCCTGGCGCGAGAAACCGGCCAGGTCGGAGTGCTCGATCAGGTAGGCACCGTGCTTGTGGTACTGGTAGTGAGCGATATCCAGGCCCACCTCGTGCACCTTGGCGCCCCAGCTCAGCAGCTCGCGGTGCCAGACGTCGGTCAGCCCCCAGTCGCTGGCGACCTTGTCCAGCGCCGACAGCGCCTTGGCTTCGACGCGGGCGGCCTGGTCGGTATCGACGTGGTAGCGCTCCATGAACGCGGCCAGGGTGCGCTCGCGCACGTCCTCGTGCTGGTGACGGCCGAGCAGGTCGTACAGCACGCCTTCGCGCAGCGCGCCTTCGGAGTGGCTCATGCGCTGGATGTCGCAGGCATCGAAGATGGCTTCGAGAATCGCCAGGCCGGCGGGGAAGATGCTGCGACGATCCGGCTTGATGCCGTCGAGGTCGAGCTTGTCCACCTCGCCGAGCTTGAACAGCTTGCGCTTGAGCCAGGCCAGGCCCTCGACCGTGACCTCGCCATTGCCCAGGCCGGCGGCCTTGGTCGCCAGACCGATGGCCTTGATGGTGCCGGAGGCGCCGACGGCGTCCTCCCAGCCGAGACGGCGCAGGCCCTGTTCGATGCCCATCAGTTCCAGACGGGCGGCGGTATAGGCCTGGGCATAACGCGCCGGGGTGATCTTGCCGTCCTTGAAATAACGCTGGGTGAAACTGACGCAGCCCATCTGCAGGCTCTCGCGCAGCAGCGGCTCGAAACGCTGGCCGATGATGAATTCGGTGCTGCCGCCGCCGATGTCGGCAACCAGGCGCTTGCCGGGGGTGTCGGCGATGCTGTGGGAGACGCCGAGGTAGATCAGGCGCGCTTCCTCTCGGCCGGAAATCACCTCGACCTGATGACCGAGAATCTCCTCGGCACGGCGGATGAAAACCGCGCGGTTGCGCGCTTCGCGCAGGGCGTTGGTGCCGACGATGCGCACGGCGCCTTCCGGCAGGCTGTTGCTGAACTGGGCGAAGCGGCGCAGACAGTCCAGGCCGCGTTGCATCGCTTCCTCGCTGAGCTGGCGCTCGTCATCCAGGCCTGCCGCCAGCTGGACCTTGTCGCCGATGCGCTCGAGGATGCGGATTTCGTGATTGTCGGCCTTGGCCAGCACCATATGGAAACTGTTCGAGCCCAGGTCGATGGCGGCGATCAGGGGAAAACTCTCGGCAGGGGCTTGGGGCATGATTGCGGCATCTCGTTCGATTTCCGCGCATCCTGCCACGACTGAGCGCATGAGCCAACGCATTCGGATGTCGCATGAAACTGGTCTAGACCTGTGGTTATCGCAGGTTCAGCACGCTCAGCGGCTGTTTCAGAGGCTGTTCGTCGCAGTTGTGACCCTCGCCGCCGCGGTCCACCACCAGGAAGCGTCCTGGGTGTTGCAGGCACAGCAGCGGGTGGTGCCAGGTGCCGCGGGCGTAGTTCACGCCCTGGTCTGGCGCACTGATGAACGCACGTATTTTCGACTCGTCCAGCTCACCGGGCGGAGCGACGACGATCAGCATGCGCCCGCCGTCCACCGGATAGAACGCCTGGCTGCCCAGCGGGTGGCGTTCGAGCATGCGGATGGCGATGGGCGCATGCCAGGCCTTGCCTTCGAACAGGTTGACCAGGGTGCGCGGCGCCTCGCCGGCCAACTCCACTTGCGCCAGATCGTGGTAGCGCGTGGTGGTCCCAGCGTTGATCGCGAAGGCGTTGGCGCCGGCCGTTTCGATCACCTCACCGAAGGGCGCGAAGGCCTCGCGGGTCAGCGGCTCGACCTGCAGCGGCAGCGGCGCTGGCGCGTTCACAGGTTCACCGAGCCGATGAAGTTGCGCAGCTCTTCGGTCCGCGGGGCAGCGAACAAGGCTTTCGGATCGCCGATCTCGTGCACCTTGCCCTGGTGCATGAACACCAGCTTGTCGCCGACTTCGCGGGCGAAGCGCATCTCATGGGTGACCATGATCAGGGTCATGCCCTCGCTGGCCAGTTGCTTGACCACCGCCAGCACCTCGTTGACCAGTTCCGGGTCGAGCGCCGAGGTGATCTCGTCGCACAGCAGCACCCTGGGCGACATGGCCAGGGCGCGGGCGATGGCCACGCGTTGCTGCTGGCCGCCGGACAGGCGCTCGGGGTAGGCGTCGAACTTCTCCGCCAGGCCGACGCGCTCGAGCATCTGCCGGGCGATCCGCTCGGCCTCGGCACGCGGGGTCTTCTTCACTACCTGCGGCGCGAGCATGACGTTCTCGCCGACGGTCAGGTGCGGGAACAGGTTGAACTGCTGGAACACCATGCCGACCTTCTGCCGCAGGCTGCGCAGGTCGGCGCGGGCGGCGTCGATGTACTCGCCGTCGACTTCGATCACGCCGTCTTTGATCGACTCCAGTCCGTTCAGGGTGCGCAGGAAGGTGCTCTTGCCCGAGCCGCTGCGGCCGATGATGGCGACCACTTCGCCTTCCTCGACCTTGAGGTCGATGCCCTTGAGCACATGGTTGTCGCCGTAATACTTGTGCAGGGCGGTGACGTTAAGCAGTGACATTCAGCCTCCTTTCCAGGCGGTATGCAGCGAGCGAGAGCGGGTAGCAGAGCAGGAAGTAACCGAGGGCGACGAAGCCGTAGACCATGAACGGCTCGAAGGTGGCGTTGGCCAGCATGCTGCCGGTCTTGGTCAGTTCGGTGAAACCGATGATCGAGGTCACCGCGGTGCCCTTGACCACCTGTACGGAGAAACCGACGGTGGGCGCCACGGCGATGCGCAGCGCCTGTGGCAGCACCACATGGCGCAGGGTTTCCAGGCGGCTCATGGCCAGGCTTTCGGATGCCTCCCACTGGCCACGGCTGATCGACTCGACACAACCACGCCAGATTTCGGCGAGAAAGGCGCTGGTGAACAGCGTCAGCGCAGTGGCCGCAGCCAGCCAGGGCGACACGTCCACCCCGAGCAGGGCGATGCCGAAGAACACCAGGAACAGCTGCATCAGCAGCGGCGTGCCCTGGAACAGTTCGATATAGCCGCGGGCGAGCATGCGCGGCGCCGACAGTGGCGACAGTCGCGCCAGCAACACCAGCAGGCCGGTGATGCCGCCACAGACGAAGGCCACCAGCGACAGCAGCAGCGTCCACTGCAGGCCGGTGAGCAGATTGCGCAGGATGTCCCAGAGGGTGAAGTCCATCAGCGGGCCCCCATGACGAAGCGGCGGCCAACCCAGGCCAGCAGTTGGCGAACCAGAATGGCCATGACCAGATACAGCGCCGTGGTCAGCAGGTAGGTCTCGAAGGCGCGGAAGTTGCGTGACTGGATGAAGTTGGCGGCGAACGACAGCTCCTCGGTGGAGATCTGCGAGCACACCGCCGAACCGAGCATGACGATGATGATCTGGCTCGACAGCGCCGGCCACACCTTGCCCAGTGCCGGGCGCAGTACCACATGGCGGAAGGTCTCGAAGCGGCTCATGGCCAGTGCGCTGGCGGCCTCGAGCTGGCCGTGCGGTATGGCCTGGATGCCGGCGCGGATGATCTCCGTGGAGTAGGCGCCGAGGTTGATCACCATGGCCAGCACCGCCGCTTCCCACTCGCTCAGGCGTACGCCGAGCGAGGGCAGGCCGAAGAAGATGAAGAACAGCTGAACGATGAACGGCGTGTTGCGGATCAGCTCCACATAGACGCCAAAAAACCGGTCGAACGGGCGGATGCGCCAGGCGCGCAGTATCGCCCCGACGATGCCGAGACCGACCCCCAGCAGGGTGCCGATCGCCGTCAGCGCGAGGGTGAAGGCCGCGCCTTGCAACAGCAGGTCGCTGTGCTGCAGGACTGCGGCGAAATCGAACTGGTACGCCATGGCTCAGTTCCCCGCGCGGCTCAGAGGTCGGCCGGCAGCGGTTGCTTCAGCCACTTCTGGCTCAGTGCCTCGAGGCTGCCATCGGCCTTGGCGTCGGTGATGATGGCGTTGACCTTGTCCCGCAGCGCGGCCTGGTTCTTGTTCACGCCAACGTAAACCGGCGAATCCTTGAGCTTGATCTTCATGTTCGGCACACGCTTGGGGTTCTTCTCGGAGATGGCCACCATCACCACGTTGCCGCTGGCGATCAGCTCGACCTGGCCGGAGAGGTAGGCGGCGATGGTCGAGTTGTTGTCCTCGAAGCGCTTGATGGTGGCGCCTTTCGGCGCGACGTTGCTCAGTTCGATGTCTTCGATGGAGCCGCGGGTGACGCTGATCGTCTTGCCGGCGAGGTCGTCGAGGCTGGCGATGGCGGTGTCTTCCGGGCCGAACACGCCGAGGTAGAACGGCGCGTAGGCCGCGGCGAAATCAATCACCGCCTCACGCTCGGGGTTCTTGCCGAGGCTGGAGATCACCAGATCGACCTTGCCGGTGGTGAGGAAGGGGATGCGGTTGGTGCTGTTGACCGGGGTCAGCTCCAGTTTCACCGCCAGCTTGTCGGCCAGCAGCTGCGCGGTGTCGATATCCAGGCCGCGCGGCTTCATGTCTGGGCCGACCGAGCCGAACGGCGGGAAATCCTGTGGTACGGCGACTTTCAGTACGCCGGCCTTGCCGATGTCCTCCAGTGCATCGGCGTGAACGGTGCTGGCGCCGAAGGCCAGGGCGGCGAAGAGGGTACCCAGCAAGGTGCGGTGAAAGGTGCGCATGTCGAACTCCCGATCGATGAAGGAAAACTCAAGTGTTTTGCTTGGCTCATGCACTGCATCGCCTGTGCCAGGTTCAGGGAATTCAGGGCTCTCATCGCTACAGGCGAGTGACGATAAGGTCTTACTGGTCTGAACAGTTGGCATTGCTGACCAAATGGTCAGAAGCGCTCCTGTGCCATCTCGGTGCGTTCTCTGGTGAGCTGTGCCACAAGGGGGCGTCGCTTGCCTGGAGCGCTATTCAGGCCTTACAAAGGCGGCTTCACTGGACTGACCGGCCCGAACAGCCATGAATGCTTCTGCTCCCCGCGCGGTACCCGAGTACGCCCTGCAGGCGATCCGCCGTCTGATCGAGGAGGAAGGCTATCGTCCTGGCGATGCGTTGCCCTCGCAGCGCGACCTGTCCGAGCGCCTGGGTGTCAGCCGTGCCTCGCTGCGCGAGGCGCTTTCATCGCTCAGTGCTCTGGGCCTGGTCAGCGTGCAGGCCGGCAAGGGCGTATTCGTCCAGCAGGCGCCGAAAGTGGAGGGGGCTGGTGGTTTCGTCTGGCCGTTCGCCGCGCAGGTGTCGGCCGCCGACACCTTTCAGTTGCGCTTCGCTCTGGAGGGATTCGCCTGTGGCCTGGCTGCCGGGGTGATGACCGCCGAGGAGTTGGACATTCTCGAAGACAACGTCGAGCAGATGCGCCGTGAGCTGCGTGCGGGCGATTTCGCCCAGGCGACGCGCCTGGACTTCGAGTTCCACCAGCGCATCCTCGCCGCCAGCGGCAACCAGGCGATGTTCGCCCTGGTGACCTCCAGTGCGGACATTTTCCTGGAAAGCCAGAAGCTGCCGTTCATCCGACCGGAGCGGGCGATGGAAACCTGGCAGGAGCACCGCAAGATTCTCAAGGCCCTGGCCCGGCACGCCGCCGGCCCGGCGCAGAAGGCCATGCAGCAGCATATCCGCGCCGCTGCGCTGCGCACCGGCATCGCATTCGCCACACTTGGCGATTGAGGCGTACATTAGCGGCTATTGAAAGGCTCAATCGTCAGCGCCTTTCGGTGTCACTCAAGCCGGGCTATGATGGCGCCACTTTTTTGCTTCCGAATATACGGAGACTCCTCATGAGCGAATTCATCACCAACGTCAGCGACGCCAGCTTCGACCAGGACGTCATCCAGGCTGAGGGTCCGGTTCTGGTCGACTACTGGGCTGAATGGTGCGGCCCGTGCAAGATGATTGCACCGGTGCTCGACGAGATCGCCAAGGAATACCAAGGCAAACTCAAGGTGTGCAAACTCAACATCGACGAGAATCAGGAAACCCCGCCGAAGTACGGCGTACGCGGTATCCCGACCCTGATGCTGTTCAAGAACGGCAATGTCGAAGCGACCAAGGTCGGCGCACTGTCCAAGTCGCAGCTGGCTGCGTTCCTCGACAGCAACATCTGAGTCGAGTCGCACTGGAGAAGCCCCGCTAAATTGCGGGGTTTTTTCATTTTCGGGGCTAGACGCTGTTTTTTCACGGTGTTAAATTCGGCCTCGCTGCATCCTCCATGCAGCTCTCTGCATGCCGTCGCCGATTCATTCCTATACGAACTCGTTCGCGATCCTGTCGCCTTCTCTGCGGCGCGGCTTCTCAAGCTAACAGCTTTCTTCTCCTCTCGATGATCACGTCATTCCTATGAATCTGACCGAACTCAAGCAAAAGCCGATTGCCGAACTGCTGGACATGGCCGAACAGATGGGCCTGGAAAACATGGCCCGTTCGCGCAAGCAGGACATCATCTTCGCCCTGCTGAAAAAGCATGCCAAAAGCGGCGAGGAAATTTCCGGTGACGGCGTGCTGGAGATCCTCCAGGACGGTTTCGGCTTCCTGCGTAGCGCCGACTCCTCCTACCTGGCGGGCCCTGATGACATTTACGTCTCGCCCAGCCAGATCCGCCGTTTCAACCTGCGTACCGGTGACACCATCGTCGGCAAGATCCGTCCGCCGAAGGAAGGCGAGCGTTACTTCGCCCTGCTCAAGGTCGACAGCATCAACTTCGACCGCCCGGAAAACGCCAAGAACAAGATCCTGTTCGAGAACCTCACGCCGCTGTTCCCGAATCAGCGCCTGACCATGGAGGCCGGCAACGGCTCCACCGAGGACATCACCGGCCGTGTGATCGACCTCTGCGCGCCGATCGGCAAGGGCCAGCGCGGCCTGATCGTCGCCCCGCCGAAAGCGGGCAAGACCATCATGCTGCAGAACATCGCCTCGAACATCACGCGTAACAACCCGGAAGTGCACCTGATCGTTCTGCTGATCGACGAGCGCCCGGAAGAAGTGACCGAAATGCAGCGCACCGTGCGCGGCGAAGTGGTCGCCTCCACCTTCGACGAGCCGCCGACCCGCCACGTGCAGGTCGCCGAAATGGTGATCGAGAAGGCCAAGCGCCTGGTCGAGCACAAAAAGGATGTGGTCATCCTGCTCGACTCCATCACCCGTCTGGCACGCGCCTACAACACCGTGATCCCGAGCTCCGGCAAGGTGCTGACCGGTGGTGTTGACGCCCACGCCCTGGAGAAGCCGAAGCGCTTCTTCGGCGCCGCGCGTAACATCGAGGAAGGCGGCAGCCTGACCATCATCGCCACCGCGCTGGTCGACACCGGCTCGAAGATGGACGAGGTGATCTACGAGGAATTCAAGGGCACCGGCAACATGGAGCTGATCCTGGATCGCCGTGTGGCCGAGAAGCGCACCTTCCCGGCGATCAACATCAACAAGTCCGGCACCCGCCGCGAGGAGTTGCTGACTGGTGAGGAAGAGCTGTCGCGCATGTGGATTCTGCGCAAGCTGCTGCACCCGATGGATGAAATCGCGGCGATCGAGTTCCTGATCGACAAGCTGAAAGCGACCAAGACCAACGACGAGTTCTTCCTGTCGATGAAGCGCAAGTAAGACGTTGCGCTGTGCCACAAGGCCGGGGACACCCGTAGTGCTGTTCACTTAAGGTTGTACGCGTTTGGCTCCCCTCTCCCATTTATGGGAGAGGTGTTGGGGGAGAGGGCTGAAAACACCGCATAACGGCCAGTTTTCCCCTCTCCCTAACCCTCTCCCCAAAGGTGCGGGGGGACTGATCGCACTTGACCGTTCTAACGTGAACAGCATTCCGGGGAAACCCGGCCTTGTCGTTTCTGCCGGCTTCAAGCCTTCTGAAAGCCCGACTTCGGCGCTAAACTTTGCGGCCGACTCCTGCCTGTCCGACACGAGGCTCCTGCATGCAGTATCGCGACCTGCGCGACTTCATCCGTGAGCTGGAAAAGCGCGGCGAACTCAAGCGCATCCAGATCCCGATATCGCCCGTTCTGGAAATGACCGAAATCTGCGACCGCACCCTGCGCAAGGGCGGCCCGGCGCTGCTGTTCGAGAAGCCCACCGGTTTCGATGTGCCGGTGCTCGGCAACCTGTTCGGCACGCCCAAGCGCGTGGCGCTGGGTATGGGCGCCGAGGATGTGTCCGAGCTGCGTGAAATCGGCAAGCTGCTGGCCTTTCTCAAGGAGCCGGAGCCGCCCAAGGGCCTCAAGGACGCCTGGAGCAAGCTGCCGATCTTCAAGAAGGTCATTTCCATGGCGCCCAAGGTGGTCAAGGACGCGCCCTGCCATGAAGTGATCGAGGAGGGCGACGACGTCGACCTCGGCAAACTGCCCATCCAGCATTGCTGGCCCGGCGACGTGGCGCCGTTGATCACCTGGGGCCTGACCATCACCAAGGGCCCGAACAAGGAGCGGCAGAACCTTGGCATCTATCGCCAGCAGGTGATCGGCCGCAACAAGGTGATCATGCGCTGGCTCAGCCATCGCGGCGGCGCGCTGGATTACCGCGAGTGGTGCCAGAAGCATCCGGACAAGCCTTACCCGGTGTGCGTCGCACTGGGCGCCGACCCGGCGACCATTCTCGGCGCTGTCACTCCCGTGCCCGATACCCTCTCCGAATACGCCTTCGCCGGTCTGCTGCGCGGTCATCGCACCGAGCTGATCAAGGCGCGTGGCAGCGATCTGCAGGTGCCGGCCAGTGCCGAGATCGTGCTGGAAGGCGTGATCCATCCGGGCGAGACCGCGCCGGAAGGCCCCTACGGCGACCACACCGGCTACTACAACGAGGTCGACACCTTCCCGGTGTTCACCGTCGAGCGCATCACCCGGCGCCGCGATCCGATCTATCACAGCACCTACACCGGCCGCCCGCCAGATGAGCCGGCGATTCTCGGCGTAGCGCTGAACGAAGTGTTCGTGCCGATCCTGCAGAAGCAGTTCCCCGAGATCACCGACTTCTATCTGCCGCCGGAAGGCTGTTCCTACCGCATGGCGGTGGTGACCATGAAGAAGCAGTACCCCGGCCACGCCAAGCGCGTAATGCTCGGTGTGTGGTCGTTCCTGCGACAGTTCATGTACACCAAGTTCGTTATCGTCACCGACGACGATATCAACGCACGGGACTGGAATGACGTGATCTGGGCGATTACCACGCGCATGGACCCCAAGCGCGACACGGTGATGATCGACAACACGCCGATCGACTACCTCGACTTCGCCTCGCCGATCTCCGGCCTGGGTTCGAAGATGGGCCTGGACGCCACCCACAAGTGGCCGGGCGAGACCACGCGCGAGTGGGGCCGCGCCATCGAGAAGGACCCGGCCGTGGTGGCGCGCGTCGACGCGCTGTGGAGCGAGCTGGGAATCGATTGATGAACGTCACCCTGCAACCCTCCGGCATCACCCTTGCCCTGCAGCCGGGCGAGCGCATCCTCGATGGCGCCCGCCGTCTGGGCTACGACTGCCCGCAAAGCTGCCGCAATGGCAATTGCCATATCTGCGCCGCCTTGCTGGTGGAGGGACGGGTGCGGCAGAACGAGGTGGAACTGGATCATGGCGAGCTGTTCACCTGCCTCGCCGAACCGCTGGAAGATTGCGTGCTGCACTGGGATGGCGTGTTGGCGCCGGGTGAACTGCCGGTGCGCGAGCTGAGCTGCCAGGTGATCGAATGCCTGGACGTAGGCGGCGACGTATTCCGCGTGCGCCTGCGTACGCCTGCGGGCAAGGCGCCTCGCTACCATGCCGGGCAGTACCTGCTGCTGCAGCGCCCGGATGGCGAGATGGCGGCCTTTTCCCTGGCCTCGGCGCCGCACGCCGGGCGTGAGCTGGAGCTGCATATCCTCGCCCGCGAGGGCAGCAGCGTCGCCCTGCTGGAGCACCTGCGTGGTGCAGGCATCGCTCGTGTGCAGATGCCTTACGGCGATACCCACCTCGCCGATCTGCCCGATGGTCCGCTGGTGCTGATCGCCGCCGGTACCGGCATGGGTCAAATGCACAGTCTGATCGAACACTGCCGCGCCGCCGGTTTCGCCCACCCGGTACACCTGTACTGGGGTGCACGTCGGCCCGAAGACTTCTATGAACTACCGCATTGGGCCGAGTGGCAGCAGCTGGACAACCTGCACCTGCACCAGGTGGTCAGCGACCAGTGTGGCTGGCAGGGCCGTTGCGGCCTGCTGCACGAAGCGGTGCGCGAAGACTTCCCCAACCTCAAGTCCCTGCACGTCTATGCCAGTGGCTCGCCGTCGATGGTCTACGCCACGCTCGATGCGCTGGTCGAAACCGGGATGGACGCCCACCAGATGCGCGCTGACGTGTTCGCCTACGCGCCGCGAGGCTGAATGAAAAAGCCGCCCTCGGGCGGCTTTTTCATATCGATCCGACGCTTATCCTGTGGCGGGATCGGCCAGCCGCTCGGCAAAGGCTTGCAGCGCTGGTAGCCCCTGCACATCGGCCGCCAGTAGCGGAAGTTGCTGCACCGGCAGATGGTCCAGGGCCTGGCGCAACTCGTCCAGGTAGCGTTCCTCCTGCTCACGGCGCTCGGCCAGAAAGGCACCGGCATCGGCTGGCGAGCGCTTGTTGATCACTAGGCCTGCGACGGTCACCCCGCTGCGCTGCAACTGCCCGTGCAGTTCGATGCTCTCCAGCACCGGCAGGCGCTCGGCCGCCAGCACGATGACGAAGGCGCAGCGTTCGGCATCGCCAAGCACTTCGCGCAACTGGCTGAAACGATGTCGACGGCGATCCAGCAGTCGGCGTACCTGGCTGTCGCGATCATCCGGGGAGTCGCCCGGCTCGCGGCCCAGCAGCGACTCGCCAAAGCCGCGGTCGTCGCCACCCAGGTTGCGCAGCACCGCACCAAAGCCGGCACTGCGCTCACGGCGGCGCATCAGACCTTCGGTCCAGGCTGACATCATCTCCGGCAGCGCCATCAGGCGCGCGGTATGCCCCGAAGGGGCGGTGTCGAAGACCACCAGGTCGTAGTCGTGCAGGCCGCTGTCGACCGTTTCGGCGATGCGCTCCAGCAACGCAGCCTCGTGCATGCCCGGCGCGTCGCGCGACAGGCTCATGTGCTTGTCCACTTCTCCAGCCAGGTGCGCGGGCATCAGCTTGCGCAGCGCGGCGCCCACCTCGTTCAGGTGCTGTTCGACACTGGCCTGCGGGTCCAGCTCCATGCCATCGAGACCGTCGACCAGCGCCACTGGGCGCGGGCCGACTGGTTGGCCCCACAGGTGGCCCAGGTTGTGCGCGGGGTCGGTGGACACCAGCAGCACGCGGCGTCCACTGCGTGCCTGGGCCAGTGCGGTCGCCGCCGATACGGTGGTCTTGCCGACGCCGCCCTTGCCGCCGATGAACAGCACGCGGCGTTTTTCAGCCAGTTCTAGCAGCATCCGATGTGATCCAGTGGTGAGCGCTCCATGCCCATGCGTCGATGCCACTCGTGAAAGCGCTCGTACAGCACCGGCATCAGCTCCAGGGTGTAATAGGCCGCCGGATTGGGTACGCCGAGGGTTTCGCTGAACACCAGCAGCATGAACAGATCGTCCTCGTCGCGCCGGGCACGGGCGAAGGTTCGCCGGTACGGCGCGACGTAGAATTCGCGCAGCCCGGCGGATACCCGTTGCAGCAATGGCGCCTGGCGCTCGCTCACTCGCGCGCCTCGCCTTGCGCGTCAGCCTCGACCGGGTCGCGGCCCTGGCGCATGGCGATGAACGATTCCAGGGTCACCCACAGCGCGGCGATCAGGATCACCACGTCCATGCCCAGCAGCAGCCAGTTTTCGGCGCGGTAGAACTGGCCCATCTGCACCAGCAGGGCGAAGATCGACATCGCCAGCAGGAACACCAGCGGCACCAGGGTGTAGATCGCCGGGCGGCCCTTCTTGATCAGGATCACGGTGATGATCGCCAGAGTCAGGCCGGCCAACAGCTGGTTGGTGGTGCCGAACAGCGGCCAGATGATCATGCCACCGCTGCCATCGGCGCCGGCGCCGAAGGCCAGGGTCATGCACACGCCCACGGCCAGCACGGTACCGACCAGGGTGTTGACCTTGATTCCGGCCAGCTCGCCGGCTTCCTGGATGACGAAGCGCTGCAGGCGCAGGCCGGTATCCATGGTGGTGCCGGCGAACAGGATGGCCATCACCGCCAGGATGGTCGCGCCGAGATCCGCCGGCAGGCCCAGGCCGTTGGCCAGCAGGCTACCGCCGCCGGCCACGAAGGCGTTGACGCCGCCGGTGCCGAATGCGGTGTACACCGCCTGCCAGTCCACCAGGGTGGCGAAGCCGGCGGTGCAGCAGATGATCGCTGCCAGCGACAGCATGCCTTCGCCTACTGCACCGAAGTAGCCAACGAAGCGCGCGTCGGTTTCCTTGTCCAGCTGCTTGGAGGTGGTACCCGAGGCGACCAGACCGTGGAAGCCAGAGATGGCGCCACAGGCGATGGTCACGAACAGCAGCGGCACGATGCTCGGGGTGTTGGCCGGCAGTGCATCGTTGAACGCGGGGGCGACGATTTCCGGTGCGCCGAACAGCACCGCCGTGTACAGCAGGCCGAGGCCGACGAACAGCTGCAGGCCGTTGATGTAGTCGCGCGGCTGCAGCAGCACCCATACCGGCAGCAGCGAGGCGATGGCCGCGTAGGCGAACAGCAGCAGGATCCACACCGACTTGGCCGACAGGCCCAGCACGGTTTCCGGCAGCACCACCGGCACCGCGTTACCCAGCAGGATCAGCGCATAGAGCACTGCCACGCCAATGATCGACGGCCACAGCAGACCGACCTTGTAGCGATAGATCGCCTGGCCGATGAGCAGTGCCACGATGATCGCGCCCCATACCGGGATCACCGAGGTCGGCGTCGACACCAGCAGGTTGGAGATGACCGCAGCGAAGGCGCCATTGACCATCAGCAGCACCAGGAAGATCACTACCAGGAACAGGCTGCGTCCGCGTGCGCCGATCAGCTTCCCGCTGAGCATGCCGATCGACTGGCCGCGATTGCGCGCGCTGGCCCACAGGGCGCCGAAGTCATGTACGCCGGCGAAGAAGATGGTGCCCAGCGTCACCCACAGGAAGGCCGGCACCCAGCCCCAGATCACGGCGATCGCCGGCCCGACGATGGGCGCAGCGCCCGCCACCGAGGTGAAGTGATGGCCCCACAGCACGAAGCGATTGGTCGGCACGTAGTCGACCCCATCGCCCATGGTATGGGCTGGCGTGCGGTAGTTGGGATCGAGGCGGTAGATCCGCTCGGCGATGAACTTCGAGTAGAACAGATAGCCCAGCGACATGGCGCTCAGGCCGACCAGCATCAGCAGGATAGAACTCATCGTTGCGTTCCTTCGACTGCGCCCCGCTTTCGGGCATGCGCGCATGCCAGCCGCGGAATCTGGCCCGCGCGTCAGAGCAGGCAGGGCGTCATTTTTTATCAAGCGGCCCCAGGCCGCACGCACGCTCAACGGCGCAGCCCGAACTTACCGGCACAAGCCGCTGGGGTAAACCCTGAATTGCCCGCCAGGGCGCTGACGGCGCAGCGAAGGACGCTAATGGCATGACCATACCCAAGCGTTTCGTGAACGGTATCGGCTGATGGCGGCTTGGCTCATGGCGCTGCGCATATCCATCGCGCGCCGCTGCAAAGCAGGCCTGCCCGGCGCTCGCTGATGCAAAAGTTGGCACTTTCCGCTGCGCTGCCTGGTCGTAAAAGGTGAGGGAAGGGCAATGTGCCGAAGGCACCGCCAGACGCCAGCTTCACCGCAGCGTCATGCCCTGCATCCGAACGGCAGCCTGAACCGGGTAGCCGTTTCCAGGCGTGCCGCGTCATGTGGTCCGCCATCGACATGCGAGGAGATCGTCATGGGCTTGGGAACCATACTGCTGATCATTCTGATCCTGTTGCTGATCGGTGCCATTCCGGCGTGGCCGCATAGCCGCAGCTGGGGCTACGGGCCTACCGGAGGTCTGGGGCTGGTGCTGGTGATCGTACTGGTACTGCTACTGCTGGGTTACATATAAGCCTGCGCCTGCGTCGGCGACGCAGGCGCTGACCGTCAGCGATCCGTAGTCACTGGCGGCAAGCGTCGGGGCGGCAGCTTTGCAGTTTGTTGCGTTAGCCGCCCCACGTGCTTCAACGAACCTGCACCACCACCTTGCCCACGGCCTTGCGTTGACCAAGGGCATCGATCGCCTCGCCACCACGCTCTAGCGGGAAGGTCTGCGATACCAGAGGCTTGAGTTTGCCTTCGGCATGCCAGGCGAACAGTTGCTGGAAGTTGTCGGCGTTGTCCTGCGGCTGGCGCTGGGCGAACGAGCCCCAGAATACGCCGACCAGGGAGGCGCCCTTGAGCAACGGCAGGTTGGCCGGCAGGGCAGGGATTCCGCCGCCGGCAGCGAACCCCACCACCAGGAAGCGACCATTCCAGGCGATGCTGCGGAAGGCTTCTTCGAACAGCGCGCCACCGACCGGATCGTAAATCACGTCCACGCCCTGGCCACCGGTAAGCTTCTTCACTTCGTCCTTAAGGCTCTGCTCGCTGTAGTTGATCAGCTCGTCGGCGCCGGCATTGCGCGCGACTTCCAGCTTCTCGGCGCTGCTCGCCGCGGCGATCACCTTCGCGCCCATGGCCTTGCCGATTTCCACTGCAGCGAGGCCGACGCCACCGGAGGCGCCGAGCACCAGCAGGGTTTCACCCGGTTGCAGATTAGCGCGCTGTTTTAGGGCGTGCATCGAGGTGCCATAGGTCATGCCAAAGGCCGCCGCCGTGGTCAGGTCCATGCTCTTGGGCACCGGCAGCACATTGTAGGCCGGCGCCGCGACCTCTTCGGCGAAGCCGCCCCAGCCGGTCAGTGCCATGACCCGGTCGCCGGCGCGCAGGTGGCTGACCTTCTCGCCGACGGCCTTGACCACGCCCGCTACCTCACCACCCGGCGAGAAAGGGAAGGGCGGTTTGAACTGGTACTTGCCTTCGATGATCAGCGTGTCGGGGAAGTTGACCCCGGCAGCCTGCACTTCTATCAGCACCTCGTTCTTTTTCAGTTCGGGGCTTGGCAGGTCTTCCAGTACCAGAGTATCGGCGGGGCCGAAGGCTTTGCACAGCAGGGCTTTCATGAAGGTCATTCCTCTTGCAGGGTGCCTTGCAGTGTAGAAAGCGCCCGCCGAGGGTCAACGAGCATGCCGCAGCCTGATAGGCCGGCATAAGCGCCGGGCTTGGGTGCAGGCCTGTGGATGGCTATGCTAGGCACATCCCCGATGGAGTGCCGAACGTGAAACTGTTGACCGCCCTGCTGCTGAGCCTGTCGATCTGTCTGCCTGCCCTGGCCTCTTCGGAGAAGAAGGAAGAGGCGCCGACGACGCTCTATTACAACCTGACGCCAGCCTTGATCGGCAATCTGGCCGACCAGGGCAACCGCCTCAAGTTTTTCAAGGCCGATGTGTCGCTGCGCGTGACCGGTACCGAGGCCGAGGAGAAGCTCAAGCAGCATGAGCCGCTTATCCGTCATCAGATGGTGATGCTGTTCTCGGCGCAGACCAGCGAGACCATCAACGCGCCCGATGGCCGCGAGACCCTGCGTCAGCAGGCACTCAAGCAGGTGCAGGATGCGATCAACGGCGAAGAAGGCAAGCCCATCGTCGAGGATCTGCTGTTCAACAACCTGATCATTCAGTAGCCAGGCGCGGGTTCAGGCCAGGGGCACCAGCCGCTTCGGCACCGATCCGGTGCCGGTAGTCGGCGCAAGCAGCATGTCCCGCATCGCTGTTCAACGCATGGCGAGAATCGCCTTCCATTCGGCTTCGCCAACCGGCATCACCGACAGGCGACTGCCGCGTTGCACCAAGGCCAGGTCGGCCAGCAGCGGGTTGTTCTTCAGGTGCTGCAGCGCCAGCACCTCGTCAAAGGCTTCAACGAACTCCACGTCCAGGGCGCTCCAGGGATTCTTCTCGGCACTGGCCTTGGGGTCGTGATAGTGGCTTTGCGGGTCCAGCGCGGTTGGGTCCGGGTAGACCTCGCCGGCAATGCGCGCGATGCCGGCAATGCCCGGTTGCGGGCAACTGGAATGGTAGAAGAAGAACAGATCGCCCGGTTTCATCGCCCGCATGAAGTTGCGCGCCTGGTAATTGCGCACGCCGTCCCAGCGGGTTTTGCCCAGGCGTTGCAGGTCAAGAATGGACAATTCATCGGGTTCGGACTTCATCAGCCAATGAGGCATGAACTTTGCTCCTGCAGGTCTGTCCGTAAGCGGACGCTCGTTTGAGAGGAAGTCTCCGACGGCCGGTTGGCGTCGGAATTGCACCGCGACTTGCGCTGGCGGAAAATGCCCGGCTAAACGCCTGGCGCCGTCATGTTGCATACAACAATAACGCGCGACCAACGCGCGCATTGCCTTGAAGGGGGAGGCAATAAATGAAACGCAAGCCAGATCTTTTGTGGGTTCTCGTCGTACTGTTCAGCCTGGGCGTGGTTACCACGGGTTACACCCAGAGCCTGTGGGAGCGCCAGAGCGAAGCTTCCATTAATGTAACGCAGCAGCCCTGATTCGCGGACTGCCAGCGTAAGCGCCGCAGGGAAGGCGGCGCCGCATCGCTCGAATCAATACCACGCCCTGTCCGTCACCGTTGCCTGCAAGGGCACGTCCCAACTGGCCATCGCCAGTTCGTCCACTCGCTGACACTCATGCGCCAGGCCCAATAGCGTCGGCATATGCCAATTTTTGCGCCTGTGCAGATAGGCCAGGCTGCGGTCGTAGAAGCCGCCGCCCATACCCAGGCGCCCGCCGCGATCATCGAAGCCCACCAGTGGCAGCAGCACCAGATCCAGCGCCCAGACCTTGCGCTGGCGTTTCGCTTGCGGGCGCGGTTCGAGGATACGGAAGCGGTTGCCCGACAGTTTTTCGTGCCGGGTCACGTGCTGGAACACCATCTTGGTGCGTGGCCAGGCGCTGAGTACCGGCAGGTAGGTGCGTTTGCCACGTTTCTGCGCGGCAGCCAGCAGCGGCCGGGGATCGATTTCGCCGTCATTGGGCAGATACAGGGCGATATGCCGGGCGCGGCGAAACTGCGGGCTCTGCACCAATTGGCGATACAGGTTACGTGCGGCAGTGCGTTGCTGGCTGCGGCTGAGTGCGCGACGGCGCTGGCGCAGCACGCGACGAAGTTGCGGGCGGCTGAGTGGCGCGGACATGGTCATGGGATAAGGATGGAGCGAGACAGGTAGCCGCAGCTACCGGGGAGAATGATGACTTCCCAGCGTGCCGCTGTCGGTTTAGCCCTTGAACCCGAAAGTTCAAGGTGGAGGTTGCAGGAGGCGTTAAGGCTTTCCGTCAGGCGGACATGCACACCGGCCCCAACGTGCAACCCCCGTGGTTGTGCGTATCGGCTCAGGGACATCACCGACTGGCGCACACCCCAGGAAGTTGCGCCCAGTATACCCGAATAGACGGCTTGCGGGGCGGCCTGCGACGAACAGGCGGACATGCCGGAGCTCAGGACGCCGAGTCGTCGGTCAGCGCCTGGTCGACGCGGTCGAGCAGGTCGCGCACCTGCTGGCGGGTGGAACTGGCGTCCTGATCCAGGCGCTGCTGTTTGTGCAGCAGGTCGTGGGTGATGTTCAGCGCGGCCATCACGGCCACGCGGTCGGCACCGATCACCTTGCCGCTGGTGCGGATCTCGCGCATCTTGCCGTCCAGGTAGCGGGCGGCGCTTTCCAGGTTGGCGCGTTCATCCTGCGGGCAGGCGATGCAATATTCTTTGTCCAGAATATGGACGGTTACGGTGTTCGACTGGGTCATGAGTCCTGCTCCAGGGCTTTGAGGCGCGAAATCATCGATTCGACCTTGTGCCGGGCCATTTCGTTCTTTTCGATCAGATGGGCGCGTTCCTCGCGCCAGGCCTGTTCATTCGCCAGCAGGAGTCGGTTGTGAGCCTTCAGCTGCTCGACACGCTGGATCAGCAACTCCAGCTTGGCGGTCAATGCGTGCAGTTCGGCGTCTTCCATGGGCTCTCGCTATGAGGAGGAATGGCTGGACTATATAGGCCTGTCCCGGTTTCGGGTCAAACCCGGCTGGCAGTGGTGTGATGCAGATGACGGCATCACCCCGGCGGCCTCGGATGGTCTTGGCGCGCCTGCCGGTGCTAGGATACGAGGCCTCCATTCTAGAGATTGCGCCGTCTGGCGCCTAGCTATCTATGTCGATTCCAAGCTCTCCCTACGCCGCCTTCGCCGCTTTGTTGAACAGCGCCGGGCATTCCGTTTCCCCAGCCGAACTGCACGGCCTGCTGCTCGGCCGCAGTTGCGCGGGTGCCGGCTTCGACGCCGACGCCTGGCTGGTCGACGCCACTGAGCTGCTCGGCGGCGAGCCGCAGGACAACGTGCGCCAGGCGCTGATCGGTCTGCAGGAAATGGTCAAGGGTGAGCTGTGCAGCGAGGACGTCACCGTGGTCCTGCTGTTGCCGGATGACGAAACCCCGCTGGCGCAGCGCGCAGCCGCTCTGGGGCAGTGGTGTCAGGGCTTTCTCGGCGGCTTCGGCCTGACGGCCCGCGATGGCGCACTGAGCGCCGAGGCCATGGAAGTGTTGCAGGATCTCTCCGCCATCGCCCAGGTGCAGAGCGCCCTGGAAGAATCCGAAGATGGCGAGAGCGATTACATGGAGGTGATGGAGTACCTGCGTGTGGCACCGCTGCTGCTGTTCGCCGAATGCGCCAAGCCCGAGGCGCCTGCCGCCAAACCCTCCCTGCACTGATTTTCCGCCGGAGCCTGCCTTGATCAGCATCCCCAAGTCCGAATATGCCCGTCGGCGCAAGGCGCTGATGGCGCAGATGGAACCCAACAGCATCGCCATCCTGCCAGCGGCGCCGATGTACATCCGCAACCGCGATGTGGAGCACGTCTACCGCCAGGACAGCGACTTCCAGTACCTCACTGGCTTCCCCGAGCCGGAGGCGGTGATGGCGCTGATCCCGGGGCGTGAGCATGGCGAGTACGTGCTGTTCTGCCGCGAGCGTGATCCCGAGCGCGAGCTGTGGGACGGCTTGCGCGCCGGCCAGGACGGTGCGATCAGCAAGTTCGGCGCCGACGATGCGTTCCCCATTGGCGATATCGACGACATTCTCCCCGGGCTGATCGAAGGCCGCGAACGCGTCTACTACGCCATCGGCTTCAATCAGGAGTTCGACCATCGGCTGATGGAGTGGGTCAAGCACATCCGCGCCAAGGCGCGTCAGGGCGCTACGCCGCCGAACGAGTTCGTCGCCCTCGATCATCTGCTGCACGACATGCGTCTTTACAAGTCGGCCGCCGAGGTGAAGGTGATGAAGGAGGCCGCCGAGATTAGTGCGCGCGCCCATGTGCGGGCCATGCAGGCAAGCCGTGCCGGTCTGTACGAATACCATCTGGAAGCCGAGCTGGATTACGAATTCCGCAAGGGCGGGGCGAAGATGCCGGCCTACGGCAGCATCGTCGCCGCCGGCAGGAACGCCTGCATCCTGCACTACCGCGAGAACGATGCGCCGCTCAAGGACGGCGATCTGGTACTGATCGACGCTGGCTGCGAGATCGACTGCTACGCCAGCGACATCACCCGCACCTTCCCGGTCAGCGGCAAGTTCTCCCCCGAACAGAAGGCGATCTACGAGCTGGTGCTGGCCTCGCAGGAGGCGGCCTTCAAGGAGATCGCTCCGGGCAAACACTGGAACGAAGCCCACGAGGCCACCGTGCGCGTGATCACCGCCGGGCTGGTGGAGCTGGGGCTGCTAAGCGGCGATGTCGACGAGCTGATCGCCAGTGAGGCCTACAAACCCTTCTATATGCACCGCGCCGGCCACTGGCTGGGCATGGATGTGCACGATGTCGGCGACTACAAGGTCGGCGGTGAATGGCGCGTGCTGGAGCCGGGCATGGCGATGACCGTCGAGCCGGGCATCTATATCGCCGCCGACAACGACAAGGTCGCCAAGAAATGGCGCGGCATCGGCGTGCGCATCGAGGATGACGTGGTGGTGACCAAGAAGGGCTGCGAGATTCTCACCGGCGGCGTGCCCAAGACCGTCGCCGAGATCGAGGCACTGATGGCTGCCGCGCGCACCGAGGCGGCCTGAGCCCATGTCCCGTGTGAACCTGGCGATCATCGGTGGTGGTCTGGTAGGTGCCAGCCTGGCGCTGGCCCTGCAGGACACTGCGCGTCAGCGCGGCTGGCGCATCGCCCTGATCGAGCCCTTCGCCCCGGGCAGCGAATACCAGCCCAGCTATGATGCCCGCTCCACCGCGCTGTCCTACGGCAGCCGGCTGATCTACGAGCGCCTCGGCCTGTGGCAGAGCATCGCTCAGCGGGCCGAGCCGATTCAGCAGATTCATGTATCCGACCGCGGCCGCTTCGGCGCCACGCGTCTGCAGGCCATCGAGGAAGGCGTCCCGGCGCTCGGCTACGTGGTGGAGAATGCCTGGATCGGCCATTGCCTGTGGCAGGCGCTGGATCAGGATGTGATCGAATGGCGTTGCCCGGCCGAAGTGGTCAGCATGCAGCGTCTCGATGACGGTTACCGCCTGACCCTGAACGATGAAGCCTGCCTTGACTGCGATCTGGCGATTCTTGCCGATGGCGGGCGTTCCGGCTTGCGTGAGCAGCTCGGTATCGGCGTTAGCATCAAGCCCTACGGGCAGAGTGCGCTGATCGCCAACGTCAGCCCGCTGGAGGCGCATCGCGGTCAGGCTTTCGAGCGCTTCACCGATGACGGCCCGATGGCCATGCTGCCGTTGGAAGGCAATCGTTGCGCATTGGTCTGGACGCGTACCAACGCCGATGCCGAGCGCTTGCTGCGGGTCAACGAAACAGACTTTCTCTGGGCGTTGCAGCAGGCCTTCGGTTACCGACTGGGCGCCTTGCAGCAGGTCGGCGCGCGGCATCTTTATCCGCTCAATCTGGTCGAGGCGCAGGAGCAGGTGCGGGCGCATCTGGTGGTGCTGGGCAATGCCGCGCACAGCCTGCACCCCATCGCCGGCCAGGGTTACAACCTGTCGCTGCGCGACACCCTGGCGCTGGCCGAGGTGCTGATCGGCAGCGATGCCGCGCTCGGCGATTTCGCCACGCTGCAGCGCTACCGGCAGCGCCAGCAGCTCGATCAGCAAATGACCGTCGGCTTTTCCGACCAGGTGACGCGTCTGTTCAGCAACGCGCAACCACTGCTGACCACAGGTCGCAACCTCGGTTTGCTGGGCCTAGACCTGCTGCCCCCGGCCAAGCGCTGGTTCGCCCGCCAGGCCATGGGCATGGGAACCCGCAGCCTGTGACAGCCAGGTGGCAGTGGTTCGTGAGCATGGTCGCCCTTATCGAGAACAAGGCAACCGAATGATTCAGTGGTGAACCAATTACTGTGGGGGCGGACTTGTCCGCGAGTTTTTATCTGGAAACGTTCGCGGACAAGTCCGCTCCCACCTATGTTTGCGAAGAGGCAGCGCGTCGTCTGGACTGCGGGGCCGCTCCTACAGCGAAACACTAAGGAATGGATATGCGCGCGGATCTGATCATCGTCGGTGCCGGTATGGTCGGCAGCACCCTGGCCCTGGCGCTCGAGCACAGCGGCCTGGACATCCTGATCGTCGATGGCAGCCCACTCAGCGTTTCGCCGTTCGCTGCGCAGGCGCCGTTCGAGCCGCGCGTCAGTGCGCTGTCGATGGCCAGCCAGCGCATCCTCGAACGCCTGGGCGCCTGGCCAAGCATCGCCGCACGGCGTGCCTGCCCCTATGGCGAGATGCGCGTGTGGGACGGCTCCGGTACCGGCAGCATCCACTTCTCTGCCGCCAGCGTGCATGCCGAGACGCTCGGGCATATCGTCGAGAATCGGGTGGTGCAGGACGCTCTGCTCGAACGCCTGCATGAAAGCCAGATCGGCCTGCTGCCCGGCGCACGCCTGGAGCAGTTGCGCCGCAGTGGTGACGACTGGCTGCTGACCCTCACCGATGGTCGCCAGTTGCGCGCGCCATTGCTGGTGGCCGCAGATGGCGCCAATTCCGCAGTGCGCCGTCTGGCCGGCTGCGCCACCCGTGAATGGGATTATCTGCATCACGCCATCGTCACCAGCGTGCGTTGCGAGCGCCCGCACCAGGCCACCGCCTGGCAGCGCTTCACCGACGATGGCCCGCTGGCCTTCCTGCCGCTGGCGGGGCCAGCCGGTGAGCACTGGTGCTCGATCGTCTGGTCCACCGTGCCGGACGAGGCCGAGCGCCTGATGGCGCTGGAAGATGAAACCTTCTGCGCCGAGCTGAGCAAGGCCTTCGAGCATCGCCTCGGCAAGGTGCTGCACGCCGACCGCCGGCTGTGCATCCCGCTGCGCCAGCGTCATGCCAAACGATATGTGGAACCGGGGCTGGCGCTGATCGGCGATGCTGCGCACACCATCCATCCGCTGGCGGGGCAGGGCGTCAACCTGGGCTTGCTCGATGCCGCGGTGCTCGCCGAGGTGTTGCTGCACGCTGCCGAGCGCGGCGAGAGCCTGAGCGAGGAGCGAGTGCTGAGCCGTTTCGAGCGTCGGCGCATGCCGCACAATCTGGCGATGATGGCGGCGATGGAAGGCTTCCAGCGTCTGTTCCAGGCCGACCCGCTGCCGTTGCGCCTGCTGCGCAACGTTGGCCTCGATCTGGTCGACGGCCAGGCCGAAGCCAAGGCGCTGTTCGTGCGCCAGGCGCTCGGGCTATCGGGCGACCTGCCGGAGTTGGCGCGGGCCTGAGGCGTTAGCGGGAATGGGGCGCTGCTGGCCATGGCTCCATTTGGTCAGCGATATGACTGCCCGAATTTCCCGCCATGGCCATTCGCGGAAAAGTCCGCTCCCACGGTTCAGCGTTGCCTAGTCGCAGAGCGCTCCGTGTGGGAGCGGACTTGTCCGCGATCTTTTTGCTGTCGATACCTGCAACGCACGGCAAGCTGAGCGTCCCTACTCCACGATCGATTTTCTAGCTATAACGCCATCCTGGTTCGGTAGTATGAACGGGAGCGCAAGCAAGCACTGATTGCAGAGCGGTCCGTATCGTCACTTGCAGGGACCGCCATGTCTGTAGAGAATGCGACAAATTATCATTTGCCTCGTTCGGCCTACGACATGACCGCTCCGGATTCTCGCGCCCTGCATCTTCTCTACACCGAGCACAACAGCTGGTTGCAGGGCTGGTTGCGCAGCAGGCTCGGTAACTCCAGCGATGCTGCTGACCTGGCGCAGGACACCTTCATGCGTGTGTTGGTGGCGCGCAACGTGGCAGCCGTTAGAGAACCGCGCTCCTACCTCAGCTCCATCGCCCGTGCGCTGCTGATCGACCGCTTCCGCCGTCGCGCGGTTGAGGATGCCTACCTGGCTGTACTGGCAGCGCGTCCCGAGCCGCTGGATATTTCCCCGGAAACTCGCCTGAGCATCCTCGAAACACTGACCGCCATCGACAGTCTGCTCGATGGGCTGGGCGAGCGTACTCGGCGTATTTTCCTCGCCGTGCAGCTGGAGGGGCTGAGCTATGTTGCGGTCAGTGAGCGCCTGGGGGTTTCGGTGACGACAGTGAAGAATCACCTGATACGCGCCATGACCCACTGCCTGCTGTTGGTCGAAGATTGAGTGTGCTCGACCGCCAGGTGCTAGAAGCCGCTGCCACCTGGTATGTACAGCTTAACGGTGCCCCACCCAGTGAGGCCGAATGTCAGGCCTGGCGCACCTGGGTCGAGCAGCATCCCGCACACGCCGTGGCTTGGGCGCGGGTAGAGAAACTGCAGCAGCAACTGGGCAGCGTGCCGCAGGACGTTGCCCTGCCGACTCTGGCCGGCGTGCGTGCCCGCCGCCGCGCTGTGCTCAAGACACTGACGATACTGCTTGCTGCTGGCGGCCTGGGAATCGCCGCTCGCGAGCCTGCGCAGGGTTGGATGGCCGAGCACCGTACCGCAAAAGGGGAGCGTCGGACGTTACGCCTGGTCGATGGCAGTCGACTGGACCTGAACACCGACAGCGCGGTGGATCTGGCCTTTGGCAGCGAGCTGCGCGAAGTGCTGCTGCGCCACGGTGAAATCCTCGTCGAAACGGCGCCTGACCCGGCTCGGCGGCCGTTTATCGTCCATCTGCCGCAAGGCAGCGTGCGTGCGCTGGGTACACGCTTCAGCGTGCGCAGTGACGATGGCCGGGCGCGGGTAGCGGTGTTCGAACATGCGGTGGAGGTGCGCCCGCAGCACTGGCAGGGCGTGCCGCGTCGCCTGGAAGCCGGGCAGACGCTGAGCTTTGACGCGCAAGACATGGGCGCGCCGCAGCTGTTGGCAGCGGGTGAGGGCGCCTGGCGTCAGGGCATGCTCAGCGTGGTCAATGAGCGTCTGGCGGATGTCGTCGCCGAGCTGGCGCGTTATCGGCTTGGCCATCTGCAATGCGCGGCGGAAGTGGCCGACATGCGCCTGTCCGGCGCGTTCTCCGTCGACGATACCGAGCTGGCGCTGGAGAACCTCAGCGCCTCGCTGCCAGTGCGCGTGCGTTACCTGACTCGTTACTGGGCACGTGTTGAACCCGTTTGACTGTTCATATCCTGTGGGAGGGGCTTTAGCCGCGACTGGCGAGTAACAGCTCGCCGCTAAAGCGCCTCCTACAAAATGCGACGAACGATAAAATTTTCACTTATGGGTTGCCGATTTTCATTCTCATCCGGCCAAGCAGGTGAAGTGGCGTTTCCAGCCGCATGTCTGCCCCGCCAACGATAAGGAAAACCGCATGCCCCGATTCACTCCCGCCGCCCGGCCGCTGCTGCGCGCCGTGCAACTGGCCCTGTTCGGTCTGCCCCTGGCGCCGCTCGTTCTGCTGTCCGCTCCGGCTTATGCGCAGGAGCAGGGTGCTTTCGAATACAACATCGCTGCCGGCCCGCTCGACGCCGCGCTAAGCCAGTTCGCTACGGCAGCCGGGGTGACGCTGTCGTTCGCCAGCACGCAGGTCAGCGGCTTGCAATCGCCGGGCTTGCAGGGGCGTTATGATGTCGAGGAGGGATTGGTCTATCTGCTCGCCGGTAGTGGCTTGCAAGCGCAGCGCCAGGCCAATGGTGGCTATGTGTTGGTGAGTGCGGTGCCTGCCGGAGCTGTGGAACTGACGCTGATGACCATTTCCGGCAAGGCGCCTGGCTCGACTACCGAGGGCACCGGCTCCTATACCACCGAGTCCTCCAGTAGCTCGACGCGCCTCAATCTATCGCTCAAGGAGACGCCGCAATCCGTCACCGTGCTGACTCGCCAGCGCATGGAAGATCAGAAACTCGACAACATCACCGATGCGCTGGACGCTACCACGGGAATCACGGTGATCCGCGAAAGCCTGGGGGCTGACAGCACCGTTTATCTGTCGCGCGGCTTTCCGGTTAACAACTTCGAGATCGATGGCGTACCGACCTCGTCGCGTATGGATAACTACACCCAGAATACGGCGATGTACGACCGCGTAGAGATCGTGCGCGGCGCCACTGGCCTGATCAGTGGCCTGGGCAATCCTTCGGCGACCATCAATCTGATTCGCAAGCGACCCTCCATCGAGCCTCGGGCACAGCTTTCGACCGAGGCTGGCAGTTGGGATCGTTACGGTCTGGGCGTGGACGTTGGTGGTGCGCTGAATGAAAACGGCACGGTACGGGCGCGTGTGGTGCTCGACCACAAGGACCAGCATGCCTGGCTGGATCGCTTCAGCCAGGAGGTGACCACTGGCTATGGGATAAGCGAGTTCGACCTGTCGGATGCGACGCTGCTGACGCTGGGCTTCAGCCATCAGGTCACTCATAGCACGGCGCCGATGCGTACCGGTTTTCCGTTGTTCACCACCGACGGTGGGCTTACGGACATCAAGCGCTCTTTTAATACGGCACCAGATTGGAGCTACTACGACCGCCAGCAGAGCACGCTCTTTACGTCGATCGAGCAACACTTCGGCGTCAACTGGAGCGGCAAGCTGGAATACAGCTTCATGCGTAACGACTACGACACTGTGGTCACCTACATGGACGGTGAGATCGATGCAGCGACCGGTGAAGGCGCTTACATCATGCCGACGCGCTGGCAGGCCAAGCCCGAGCAGCACAACCTCGACGGTTATCTGACAGGTTCCTTCTCGCTATTCGGGCGCGAGCACGAGCTGATCAGCGGCGTCACGCTGTCGCGTCTCAAGGAGCGCGGCACGCCGAACTACGGCGGCTGGCAGACCTCCTGGGCAGGCTTCAGTGGCGATATCGACAATATCTACGCCTGGGACGGCAATATCCCCAAGCCGACTTTCACCAAGCGCGGCGATAGCGACCTGACCGAAACCCAGAACGCGGCTTGTCTGGCGTCCCGCTGGCGATTGAGCGATCGCGCCAGCCTGATTCTCGGCTCTCGTGTGGTGGATTGGCAGCGTGACAGCGAGAGTCGGATCTACGGCGGGGCGACTACCAAAACCCGTCGTACCGAGACTGGCATCGTCATTCCCTACGCCGGCTTCGTCTATGACCTCAACGACGTATGGACGGCATATGCCAGCTATACGCAGATCTTCAACCCGCAATCGGCCTCGGTGCGTGATGTCAACGGCTCGCCGCTCGATCCGCTGGAAGGCACCGGCTATGAACTGGGTTTGAAGGCCGGTTTCTACGACGGGCGCCTCAATACCAGCCTGGCGCTATTCAAGGTCGAGCAGGACAACCTGGCAGTTGCCGACGGTAACCGACTGCAGCCCAATGGTTTCCAGGCCTACCGGCTGGAAAGCGGCACTACCAGCGAAGGTGTGGAACTGGAAATCAATGGTGAAGTCAGCGAGGGCTGGCAGCTCACCGGAGGCTATTCCTACAGCGTCAGCCGCAACTCCGATGATCGCCGCATCGTTACCGAGATTCCGCGTAACAGCGTGAAGATCTTCACCACCTATCGTCTGTCCGGGGCTCTGGACAAGCTCACTGTCGGTGGTGGGGTGAACTGGCAGAGCCAGGTCGGTTACGACCTCAGCTATGCCACCACGCAAAGCAGTTATGCACTGGTTGGCTTGATGGCGCGCTATCAGCTCACGCCCGAGCTATCGGCCGCGGTGAACGTCAACAACCTGTTCGACAAGGAGTACTACACCACCACAGCGGCAGGGCTGTACGGTGCTCCGCGCAATTTCATGACCTCTCTTAAATACAGCTTCTGAAGCGTGTCGTGAGTTGGCGTCTTTCACCGGGCGCTGGCTCGCAGCAGTTGTTTCAGCTTCTGAAACAACTGCTGACTTTTATGGCTGCTTTTACATTGAGAAGGCAAATAGCATTCACTAGTATTCAGCCACTTTGCTTACCCACAAGAGGCTGGTCCCATGAAGGCTCGCAACGCGCTGCTCGCTGCATTCACCCTCAGTACCCTGGCAACTGCCGTCCAGGCCGCCGACGAGGTGGTGGTCTACTCGTCGCGCATCGATGAACTGATCAAGCCGGTGTTCGATGCCTACACCGCCAAGACCGGCGTGCAGGTCAAGTTCATCACCGACAAGGAAGCGCCGCTGATGCAGCGGATCAAGGCCGAGGGCGAGAACGCCGTAGCCGACATGCTGATCACCGTCGATGCCGGCAACCTCTGGCAGGCCGAGCAGATGGGCATCCTGCAGCCGACCCAGTCCGATGTGATCAAGGCCAACATCCCCGCCCAGTATCGCTCCAGCACCGACAGCTGGACCGGCCTGTCGCTGCGTGCGCGGACCATCTTCTACTCCACCGAGCGCGTCAAGCCGGAAGAACTGTCCACCTACGAGGCGCTGGCCGACAAGAACTGGGAAGGCCGTCTGTGCCTGCGCACCAGCAAGAAGGTCTACAACCAGTCGCTGACCGCCACCCTGATCGAAACCCACGGCGCCGAGAAGACCGAGGAACTCATCAAGGGCTGGGTCAACAACCTGGCCACCGACGTGTTCCCGGACGACACCGCGCTGCTGCAGGCCATTGATGCCGGACAGTGCGACGTGGGCATCACCAACACCTACTACTACGGCCGCCTGCACAAGCAGCAGCCGGATCTGAAGGTCAAGCCCTTCTGGCCGAACCAGAACGACCGTGGCGTGCACGTCAACCTGGCCGGTGCCGGTGTGACCAAGCATGCACCGCACGCCGAGCAGGCCAAGAAGCTGCTGGAGTGGATGACCACCCCGGAAGCGCAAAGCATCTTCGCTGGCGTCAACCAGGAGTTCCCGGCCAACCCGGCGGTCGCTCCGTCTGACGAAGTGGCCGCCTGGGGTACCTTCAAGGCTGACTCCATCGCCACCGAAGTGGCCGGCAAGCGCCAGGCCGAGGCCACCATGCTGATGGATCGCGCCGGCTGGCAGTAAGACCGTAACGATCAAGCTCGCGAGATCGTACCTTCGGTGATCCACTTCGCTGCCGTTATACTGCGACGCCCCGCCTAGCCGGGGCGTTGTCTTTTTCCGGAATCGAGGAATCCGCGTGCCGCATCCCGTCCAGCGTCGCTGGTATCTCATCGTCCTTACCGTCGCCGCCCTGGTGCTGATGCCGCTGTCGGTCTTGCTGCTGAGTTGGCATGAGGTCGACCAGCAGATCTGGGCGCACCTGTGGCAGACGCAGATGGCGCGGCTGATCGGTAACACGCTGACCCTGGTGATCGGCGTGGGTGTCGGCGTGACGCTGCTGGGCGTCAGCCTGGCCTGGCTCACCAGTCTCTGCGAGTTCCCCGGCCGACGCTGGCTGGACTGGGCGCTGATGTTGCCCTTCGCCATTCCGGCTTATGTGCTGGCGTTCGTTTTCGTCGGCCTGCTGGATTTCGCCGGCCCGGTACAGACGCTGCTGCGTGAGTGGTTCGGCAGCGGCCTGCGTCTGCCGCGGGTACGCTCAACCGGCGGCGTGATCATCGTTCTGGTGCTGGTGTTCTACCCCTACGTCTACCTGCTCGCCCGTGGCGCCTTCCTGGCTCAGGGCAAGGGGCTGATGGAGGCGGCGCGGGTGCTCGGGCAGAGCCCCTGGCAAGCCTTCTGGCGTGTGGCGCTGCCGATGGCGCGCCCGGCGATCGGTGCCGGTCTGGCGCTGGCGATCATGGAAACGCTGGCCGACTTCGGCGCGGTATCGGTGTTCAACTTCGATACCTTCACCACGGCGATTTACAAGACCTGGTACAGCTTCTACAGCCTGACCAGCGCGACCCAGCTGGCCAGCCTGCTGCTGCTGGCCGTGGCTCTGGTGCTCTACGGCGAGCGTCGCGCGCGCGGCGCAGCGCGGCCGGCCAACGAACGCCCGCGCGGCAAGGCGCTGTATCACCTGCAAGGCTGGAAGGCCTTCGCTGCAAGCGCCTGGTGCGGTTTGGTGTTCGCCTGTGCCTTCGTCATTCCGCTGCTGCAGTTGCTAGTCTGGTTCTGGCAGCGCGGTCGCTTCGATCTCGACGAGCGCTACGCCGGGCTGATCCTGCATACCCTGTACCTGGGCGGTATGGCTGCGCTGATCACGGTCAGCGTGGCCATGCTGCTAGCCTTTGCCCGTCGCCAGGCGCCGACTCGCGGCGTGCGCGTCTGTGTTGCGCTGGGCAATCTGGGCTATGCCTTGCCGGGTTCGGTGCTGGCGGTGGCGATCATGCTGGCGTTCAGCTTTCTCGACCGCGAGCTGGTGATTCCGCTGTCCAGTGCATTGGGCGGCGCCGGCAAGCCGCTGCTGTTGGGCAGCCTGTCGGCGCTGCTGGTGGCCTATCTGATCCGCTTCATGGCGGTGGCCTACGGGCCGCTGGAAACCAGCCTGGCGCGCATCCGCCCGTCGCTGCCGGAGGCCTCGCGCAGCCTGGGTGTTGGCGGCTTCGGCCTGTTCTTCAAGGTCTACCTGCCGCTGCTGCTGCCGGGCACCTTGTCGGCCGCGTTGCTGGTGTTCGTCGACGTACTCAAGGAGATGCCGGCGACCCTGCTGATGCGGCCATTCGGCTGGGACACCCTGTCGGTGCGCGTATTCGAAATGACCAGCGAAGGCGAATGGGCTCGCGCTGCGCTACCGGCCCTGACCCTGGTGCTGGTCGGTCTGCTGCCGGTGATCCTGCTGATCCGCCGCTCGGCTCGCAGTTTCGGTTGAAAGCCTATGGTTCCGGCTCTGGGCTGACACAGATCAAGGCCAGGAGCACTGCGCGACCTTTGGTCAGATGACCCCCGCAGACCTTGCGGCTACAATGCGCGCCATTCGCGAGTCGGGGTAACCCGGCAAGATTCATCTAGAAGCGTTGCCAAGGCCGCCAGTGCAAGGCGCAGGCAAGCGAGAAACGCCCGGGGTCGCGCCCGACTGTGCTTTTGCACATGAGCATTTCGAGCTTGCCTGTAACGCAGCAATGGCAACGCAGGTAGCTTCTAGGGGTCTGAATCGCTTCGCCAAGCCCGGAAGGAGAAAACCCATGGGACAGCGCACCCCCCTCTATGATCTGCACGTGGCGCTGGGGGCCAAGATGGTGGACTTCGGCGGCTGGGACATGCCGCTGCACTACGGTTCGCAAGTGGAGGAGCATCATCAGGTGCGCCGCGACTGCGGCGTGTTCGACGTCTCGCACATGTGCGTGGTGGACCTGAGCGGCAGCCAGGCGCAAGCCTACCTGCAGCGTCTGCTGGCCAACGATGTGACTCGTCTGCAAAGCCCGGGCAAGGCGCTCTACAGCGCCATGCTCAACGAGCAGGGCGGGGTGATCGACGACCTGATCGTCTACCTCACTGGCTCTTTGTCCCAGGAGCAGGGCTACCGCCTGGTGGTCAACGCCGGTACCCGTGACAAGGACCTGGCGTGGATGCACGCCCAGGCTGGCGACTTCGATGTACAGCTGCGTGAGCGTCGCGATCTGGCCATGCTCGCCATTCAGGGGCCGAAGGCCCGGGCGCGGGTCTCCGAGCTGCTGACCCAGGCGCGTGCGGCGCTGATCCACGAACTCAAGCCGTTCCAGGGCCTGCCCGAGGGCGACTGGTTCATCGCCCGTACCGGTTATACCGGCGAAGATGGCCTGGAGATCGTGCTGCCGGTGGCCGAGGCGGTGGCCTTCCTCAACGAGCTGGTCGGGGCGGGTATTTCGCCTATCGGCCTTGGCGCCCGCGACACCCTACGCCTTGAGGCGGGCATGAACCTCTACGGCCAGGACATGGACGAGCAGGTCAGCCCGCTGGCGGCCAACATGGCCTGGACCATCGCCTGGGAGCCAGCCGCGCGTGACTTCATCGGCCGCCCAGCGCTGGAGGCGCAACGCGCCGCCGGTTGCCCGAGCAAACTGGTGGGTCTGGTGCTGGAAGAGCGTGGCGTGCTGCGCGCGCATCAGGTCGTGCGCGTCGAAGGCCTCGGCGAGGGTGAGATCACCAGTGGCAGCTTCTCGCCGACGCTGAACAAATCCATCGCGCTGGCACGGGTGCCGGCGGCGACCGGGGAGCGGGCCGAGGTGGAGATTCGCGGCAAGTGGTACCCGGTACGGGTGGTCAAGCCGAGCTTCGTGCGCCACGGCAAAACGCTAATTTGAATGATCGGGCCGCGGCGCTGGCTTTCCCTTCTGCCGCGGCCTGCTAAATTGTCCTGACGGCCCGCTTGCCGTCATCGCTTACGAGGAAAGACACATGAGCAATATCCCCGCCGATCTGCGTTATGCCGCCAGCCATGAGTGGGCTCGTCTGGAAGCTGACGGTAGCGTGACCGTGGGCATTTCCGACCACGCCCAGGAAGCCCTTGGCGACGTGGTGTTCATCGAGCTGCCGGAAGTCGGCAAGCAACTGAACGCTGGCCAGGAAGCCGGTGTAGTGGAGTCGGTCAAGGCCGCCTCCGACATCTACGCGCCGGTTGGCGGCGAGGTGATCGCGATCAACGAAGCGCTGGCCGACAGCCCGGAAAGCGTCAACAGCGACCCCTACGGCAGCTGGTTCTTCAAGCTCAAGCCGAGCGATGCCGGCGAGCTGGACAAGCTGCTGGACGCCGCGGCTTATGAGGCTGCCGCTGACGCCGACGCCTGATCGGCGGTGTTGAAAGAACCCGCTGCGGCGGGTTTTTTCGTTCTTGCGGCAAGGCTAGATCCGCCGGCTGCAGGCTCCGCGAGCGCAGCGGTGCGCCGAAACGCGCCTTGCCGGGCGGACCTGCTAAATGAAATGAAACAAATCGAATAAGCCGGAAGCATGGGCGACTTGATGCAGATCAAGCCGCACCGGGTTGGCGCTGGGCATGGTCGAGGCATAACCAGATCAGCCAATACCTGAGGAGATACCCACATGCGCACTCTGAGCCTGATGGCCGGGTTGTGCCTGGGCGCCAGCGCCTGGGCCACCGTACCGGCCGACGAACCCGTTCAGCCCATTGCCCCCGCCGAGATCACCGACCCCGCGAAAGTAGAGCTGGGCAAACAGCTATTCTTCGACCCGCGCCTGTCGCGCTCGGGATTCATTTCCTGCAACTCCTGCCACAACCTGTCGATGGGCGGCAGCGACAACCTGCCCAGCTCCATCGGCCATGCCTGGCAGCAGGGACCGATCAACTCGCCCACGGTGCTCAACTCCAGCCTCAACCTGGCGCAGTTCTGGGATGGCCGCGCCGCCGACCTCAAGGAGCAGGCCGCCGGGCCCATCGCCAACCCGATGGAGATGGCCTTCACCCACATTCTCGCCCTCGACGTGCTGCGCTCGATCCCGCAGTACCGGGAGTCGTTCAAGGCCGTGTACAAGCACGACGAGATCACCCTCGATGAGGTGACCGATGCCATCGCCGAGTTCGAGAAGACCCTGGTCACGCCCAACTCGCGCTTCGACCTGTGGCTCAAGGGCGACAAGCAAGCCATTACTAAAGTCGAGTTGGAGGGCTACGAGCTGTTCAAGTCCATCGGTTGCGTGGCCTGCCATAACGGCCCGGCGCTGGGTGGCAACTCGTTTCAGAAGATGGGCCTGGTGGAGCCCTATGAAACCAGCAACCCGGCCGAAGGCGTGGCCGGCCTGACCGGCAAGGATGCCGACCGCTTCAAGTTCAAGGTGCCGACCCTGCGCAACGTCGAGCTGACCTATCCCTACTTCCATGACGGCGCCTACTGGAAGCTGGAGGAGTCGGTGGACATCATGGCGCGCCTGCAGCTCGGGCGTAAGCTCAGCGAAGGCGAGATCGGCAAGATCACCGCCTTCCTCAAGACCCTGACGGGTGAGCAGCCGAGCTTTGCCCTGCCGATCCTGCCGCCGTCGAACAACGATACGCCGCGGCCACAGCCGTTCGACTGATCAGTTGTCTTCCAGCGCCTCGGCGAACTGGCGCACGGCATCGACCACCTGCCGTGCGCCCCTCTGGATCTGCTCGATGACATCGCCGGCCTGGTTGACCAGGCCCACGCCCTGATCGACCTTGTGCTGGCTCGATTGCATGTTGTTCACCGCGTCTTGCGCCAGGTCGTGGTTGCGCTTGACCACCTCGACGATTTCCACCGTCGCCTGCGCGGTACGCGCTGCCAGGCTGCGCACTTCATCGGCGACCACGGCAAAGCCGCGGCCCTGTTCGCCTGCCCGCGCGGCTTCGATGGCCGCGTTGAGGGCGAGCAGGTTGGTTTGTTCGGCGATGCCGCGGATGGTCTGCACGATGCTGCTGATCGTCTCCGACTGCTGGCTGACCGCGCTGATGCCCTCGGCGGCCCGGGACAATTCGTCGGCAATGCCGCGCACCACCGCGACCGTCTCGCTGATCACCTGGGCGCCATGCCGGGCACTGTCGTCGGTACGCTGGGATACCTCGTAGGCGAGCTTGGCGGCATTGGACTCGGTTTGTTGCTGGTGGACCTGGGCGGTGATGTCACGCGCGAACTTCACCACTTTGTAGAGGTTGCCGCTGGCATCGAAGACCGGGTTGTAAGTCGCACTGAGCCAGACGATATCGCCGTGGCGGTTGATTCGCTGGTAACGACCCGAGAAGAACTCGCCACTGTTGAGTCGCTCCCAGAAGCTCCGATAAGCCGCTGACTCCGCCTCCTCGCGCGTACAGAACATGCGGTGATGCTTGCCACGAATCTCATCGAGGCGATAACCCATGGTCTGCTCGAAGTTTTCGTTGGCTTCCAGCACCTCACCCTTGAGGTTGAAGGAAATGACTGCCATGGAACGGCTGATGGCCTGCACCATGCTGTTCTGTTCCTGCTCACGAGTGACTTGGGCGGTAATATCGGTAGCCAGCTTGAGCACGCCTTCGACACGACCGTCTGCGCCCCGGATCGGGTTGTAGCTGGCTTCCAGCCAGACTTCCCGACCTTGTTTGTTGCGGCGGCGGAAGCGTTCGCGGATGTACTCGCCCGCGGCCAGGCGTTGCCAGAAGCGACGGTACTCGGCGCTGGCCTGGTACTCGGGAAAGCAGAACATGCTGTGGTGTTTGCCGATGATCTCTTCCAGCCGATAGCCCATGGTGGCCAGAAGATTGTCGTTGGCACTGACGATGGTGCCGTCAGGTTTGAACTCGATCATGGCCGTCGAACGATCGACGGCAGCCAACCTCGCGAGGGCGGACTGCAACTGCTGATGAGAGGCTTCCAGGTCGCGTTTGAGGGCTTTATTGAACATGGCATGCTCTTCGAGGTAACGGGCTGCTCCCAACCAAGGTTATCGGCTTGGTCAGGATCAACTTGAAGCCCTCTCAGAACAATTTTCAGCCGTTTTGCGGCGCCGGTTGTTGCTGGGTGATGCAATGGATATTGCCGCCACCGAGGAGAATCTCGCGGCCGGGCACCATGACCACCCGATGCTCGGGGAACACGCGCTGCAGGATGGCGCGGGCTTCTTCGTCCTTGGCGTCGTCGAAGCTTGGCGCGACGATGCCGCCGTTGACGATCAGGAAGTTGACGTAGGAACCGGCCAGGCGCACCTCGGGGCTGCGCTCCTGGCTGCCATCGACGATGTCGACGCCGGCGCATTCTTCGACAGTGGCGTGGAGCGGGCCGGGGATCGGCATCTTGTGCACGGTCAGCTGGCGGCCCTTGGCATCGCGAACGCTCTCCAGCACGCGCATGGCGGCCTGGCAACGCGGATAGTTGGGATCGTTCGCATCCTCGGTCCAGGCCAGCAGCACTTCGCCGGGGCGCACGTAGCAGCAGAAGTTGTCGACGTGGCCGTCGGTCTCGTCGTTGTACAGGCCGTCCGGCAGCCAGATCACCGTATCGATGGCCAGGTGCTCATGCAGCACCTTCTCGATTTCCTCGCGCGACAGGTGCGGGTTGCGGTTCTTGTTCAGCAGGCACTCTTCGGTGGTGATCAGGGTGCCTTCGCCGTCGACATGGATCGAGCCGCCTTCGAGGACGAAACCCTCGGTGCGGTAGCGCTTGCAGCCTTCGATCTCGAGAATCTTGCGCGCCACCTGGTCGTCACGCAGCCAGGGCGAGTACAGGCCGCCATCGAAGCCGCCCCAGGCGTTGAAGGCCCAGTCCACGCCGCGCACTTCGCCGCTGGCGTTGGTGACGAAGGTCGGCCCGGTATCGCGCACCCAGGCGTCATCGGTGGTGATTTCCACCAGGCGAATGTTGTCGTCGTCCAGACGCGCGCGGGCGTTTTCGTATTGCGCGGCAGAGACGCAGACGGTTACCGGCTCGAACTGGGCGATGGCCTTGGCCACGGCGGTGAAGGCGGCCTGCGCCGGCTTGCCGCCGTTACGCCAGTTGTCCGGGCGCTCGGGCCAGACCACCCAGGTCTGGCTGTGCGGTGCCCACTCGGCGGGCATATGGAAACCATCGGCGCGTGGTGTGGTGTTGAGGGTGGTCATGTTTCACCTGTAGCCCGGATGCAATCCGGGGAGTCGTGAGAAAAAGCCCCGGATTGCGTCCGGGCTACGTTCATTCGGATGGGGTTTCGCCATCGAGCGTGGAAAGTGGCCAGTATAGGTTCGGCCGGCGGTCGCGGAACACACCCCAGGCGCTGCGCGTCTTCTCCAGCGCGTCCAGATCGAAGCTGTGCACCAGGATGCCCTCTTCGGTCTGGTTCAGCTCCTTGACCTTCGCTCCATATTGGTCGGCGATGAACGAGCTGCCATAGAAGGTGATGGCGTAGCCGTCCTGTTCCTCGTGGCCAATACGGTTGCTGGCCACCAGCGGCATAAGGTTGGCCCCGGCATGACCCTGCTGCACGCGCTGCCAGTGTTCGCGCGAGCTGATGCTGGCGTCGTGAGGCTCACTGCCGATGGCGGTGGGGTAGAAGAGGATTTCCGCACCCATCAGCGCCATGCTGCGCGCGCACTCCGGGAACCATTGATCCCAGCAGATGCCCACGCCGATGCGCGCATAGGCGGTGTCCCAGACCTTGAAGCCGGTATCGCCGGGGTTGAAATAGTACTTCTCGTGATAACCAGGGCCGTCGGGGATGTGGCTTTTTCGATAAATCCCCAGATTGCTGCCGTCGGCATCGATGATGGTGATGCTGTTGAATCGGGCACGGCCGGCACGCTCGAAGAAGCTGATCGGCAGCACTACCTTCAGCTCTGCAGCGACTTTGCGGAAATGCGCGATGGCCGGGTTCTCCTCGACCGTGGTGGCCAGCTGGGTGTAATCGGCGTTGGGCTTCTGGCAGAAGTAGGGGGTCTCGAACAGCTCCTGGATCAGGATGATCTGTGCGCCCTGAGCGGCTGCCTGGCGCACCAGCTGTTCGGCGTTGGCCATATTCGCGGCGGTATCCCAGGAGCAGGCCATCTGAGTCGCGGCAACGGTAACGATACGGGACATAAGGCACCTCGTAGCAGGAGTGCGGTCAGCCGAACCCGGTACTGACCTGTGGTGGCCCGCGGGTCAAATCATCAGGGCCTTTTTTTCGATTTATATCCGATAAATATCGGTATTAGAAGATGCGATTGATCGGTTCTCGATAAAATTGCAGATTTTTATCGGTTCTGGTCGGTGTGTGCTTGTGGGAGCGGACTTGTCCGCGAAAGGGGGCGGTGTTTTTTCGCGGGCAAGTCCGCTCCCACAGAGGCTCCCAGGCTCACAGGCACAGAGGCACGGGCTTAGGGACGTGGCGATAGACCGGTCAGGCCAGCGGCGTGGCCCGTTTCGGTAGTGCTGCGGGCAAGTACAGGCCGAGATACGCATCGAACACACGCATGCCTTCCTCGGCCAGGCGTGGCGTGATTTCACCGTACAGCTGCACTGCGTGGGCGTAGACGCGGTCGCCCAGCGACATGGCCAGGCTGAAAACCTCGATATCCGTCGGCAATTGCGGCAGGGGGAAGTGGCGGTCGAACAGCGCGCGCATCAGCCGGCCCAGCTCCAGGTCGTGCTGGTGATCGGCCTGGGTGATTTCCGCCAGGCCGTGCTGGGCGAGGATCAGCTGGCGCGCGGCGGCATCGGCTGCGTAGATGGCCAGCATGCGTTGCTCGACCAGGCGCGACAGATCATGCCAGCTGCGCAGTGCGGCGTGGTCGACCGGCTCCAGCAGGCTGGCGCGAAAGGCGGCATGCACATCGGCAGTCAGCCCTTCGAGCAGGGCGGGCACGCTGGCGAAGAAGTGATACACCGAAGAAGGCGGAATACCCGCGCGCTCGGCCACCGTATAGATCGACAGGTTGGCCATGCCCTGTTCGGCCAACAGCTCGCGCGCTGCCGCGAGAATCACGGCGATACGGGCCTGGCTGCTGGCGCGCGGCTTGCGGGTGCTGGCGGGGCGCGACATGGCGGGCTCCTCGATGAACGAGGCGCTATTGGACGTCAGGCAAGGTCACTTGGGCAAGCATGCTCAGCCGCCCGCACCTGGGTGCGGGCAGCCTGTGGTTTACACGGTGTGCAGGTACCAGTTGTATTCGAGGTCGGAGATGGTGGTCTCGAACTCCTGCAGCTCGGCTTCCTTGCAGGCGACGAAGATGTCGATGTACTTCGGGTCGATGTACTTGTTCAGCACTTCGCTGTCGTCCAGCTCACGCAGGGCATCGCGCAGGTTGTTCGGCAGGCTGGGTTCGAGCTGATCGTAGGCGTTGCCTTCGATGGGCTCACCCGGTTCGATCTGGTTGGTCAGGCCGTGGTGGATACCGGCAAGAATCGACGCCAGCATCAGGTAGGGGTTGGCGTCGGCGCCGGCCACACGATGCTCGATGCGTACCGCATCGGCGCTGCCGGTCGGTACGCGTACGGCCACGGTGCGGTTGTCCAGTGCCCAGCTCGGTGCGTTGGGCACGTAGAACTGCGCGCCGAAGCGGCGGTAGGAGTTGACGTTGGGGCAGAGGAAGGCCATCGACGCCGCCATGGTATCGAGGATGCCGCCGACGGCATGGCGCAACGAGGTGTTCTCCAGCGGATCTTCGGCGGCGAAGATGTTCTTGCCGGTCTTCTTGTCCAGCAGCGAGATATGCACGTGCAGGCCGTTGCCCGCCTGGCCCGGGTAGGGCTTGGCCATGAAGGTGGAATCCATCTCATGGTCGTAGGCGATGTTCTTGATCAGGCGCTTGAGCAGCAGCGCGTAGTCGCAGGCCTTGATGGCGTCTTCGACGTGGTGCAGGTTGACCTCGAACTGCGCCGGGGCGCTTTCCTTGACGATGGCGTCGGCCGGGATGTCCTGCTCCTTGGCGGCTTCGAGCATGTCCTGCAGGCAGTCGACGTATTCGTCGAGGTCGTCGATCAGATAGACCTGGGTGGAATGCGGGCGCTTGCCGGAGATCGGTGAACGCGGCGGCTGCGGACGGCCGTTCACGTTCTCCTGGTCGATCAGATAGAACTCCAGTTCGAAGGCTGCACAGATACGCAGGCCCAGTTCGTCGAACTTCTGTACCACCTGGCGCAATACCTCGCGCGGGTCGGCGAAGAAAGGCGTGCCGTCCAGCTCGTGCATGGTCATCAGCAGCTGCGCGGTCGGGCGCTTCTGCCAGGGTTCGTTGCACAGGGTATTGGGGATGGGGAAGCAGATACGGTCGGCGTCGCCGATGTCCAGGCCGAGGCCGGTGCTCTCGACGGTGGAGCCGTTGATGTCGAGGGCGAAGAGCGAGGCGGGCAGGTTGATGCCTTTCTCGTACACCTTGTGGAGGGCGTTCCGGTCGATGCGCTTGCCGCGCACCACGCCATTCATATCTGCAATAAGAAGGTCGACGAACTGGACCTCGGGATGTTCCTTGAGGAACGCGTTCGCTTCGTTAAGCTGAACGGCACGCGGGGGTACCGACATGATGCAACACCTTTTTGTTAAATATATCAATCATGCGACTGCATGGGTGTGAGTCAATCCGAAACGCACTTTACTGTCAAGCAGGCTGCATAGTGCCCTGTAGTGGGGCGTGATGGCCATTTTTGGGGCATTTCAAGGCCTTTCAGTCTGCCCCAAACGCTGATCTTTCAGGGTGCTCAGTGGGGTGTGTTCAATTTTTTACAGGGCTATTGTGTAAAAAAATGAACAAGGCTAAGCTCGGTTCAAACCCATAACAGCAATAATACGGGTGTCTCATGTTTTGCCTGCCGGCCATCGGCGTCAGCGCTTGTAACAGGACCATCGGTCACGCTACCTCCTCGCGCATCAGCGAGGCGAGTCTGCACATCATGCGGGCTCGCATGACCGCTGCAATGCGGCAACCTCCTTCCTCTGCGGCCTGCGTGCCGCGCGACCTGTCACGTCAGGTTCTTCGTCCACCCTATACCCTGCACGATAGCGTACGCGGCCATGTACCGCTGCCTGGCATGCGCCTTGGCCCGCGTCATGCAATGTACGACCCGCTCGCCGGCTTCGCAGGTTTCGCGCAAGGCCGCGAGATAGACAGTCCGGCGCCTGCAGGCGAGGGCGAACGATTTTGTTTCGGTGGAGTGAAATGCAAGGTGTCGGAGGTGCCGCACCCCTAGTAGCATCCACACGAATATCTCGCCTTCTTCCAGGCCTTTGGTGAGGCTTGCAGGGAGAGGGCGGGGCAACGCTGAACCCGCTATAACGCAAGCAGGTTCTACAACCCTGAGGTCTCTATGAGTACCAAGTTAGACCAGCTCACGAGCTGGCTGAAAGAACGCAAAATCACCGAAGTCGAATGCCTGATCAGCGACCTGACCGGCATTGCCCGCGGCAAGATCTCGCCGACCAACAAGTTCCTCGACGAGAAGGGCATGCGCCTCCCCGAGAGCGTGCTGCTGCAGACCGTGACCGGCGACTATGTCGAGGACGACATCTATTACGACCTGCTGGACGAGGCGGACATCGACATGTTCTGCCGTCCAGACCCCAATGCGGTATTCGTCGTGCCCTGGGCCATCGAGCCCACCGCCATGGTGATTCACGACACCTTCGACAAGCAGGGCAACCCCATCGAGCTGTCGCCGCGCAACATCCTCAAGAAAGTGCTGCAGATGTATGCCGACAAAGGCTGGAAGCCCATCGTCGCACCGGAGATGGAGTTCTACCTGACCAAGCGCAATAGCGACCCGGACTTCCCGCTGGTCGCGCCGGTGGGCCGCTCCGGCCGCCCGGAAACCGGTCGCCAGAGCTTCTCCATCGACGCGGCGAACGAATTCGACCCGCTGTTCGAAGACATGTACGACTGGTGCGAGCTGCAAGGCCTGGATCTGGACACCCTGATCCACGAAGAAGGCCCGGCGCAGATGGAAATCAACTTCCGCCATGGCGACGCGCTGCACCTGGCCGACCAGATTCTGGTGTTCAAGCGCACCATGCGCGAAGCCGCGCTCAAGCATGACGTGGCGGCCACCTTCATGGCCAAGCCGATCACCGATGAGCCCGGCAGCGCCATGCACATCCACCAGAGCGTGGTGGACATCAAGACCGGCAAGAACATCTTCTCCAACGAAGACGGCACGATGAGCGAGCTGTTCATGCATCACATCGGCGGATTGCAGAAGTACATCCCCGAGCTGCTGCCGCTGTTCGCGCCGAACGTCAATTCCTTCCGCCGCTTCCTGCCCGACACCTCGGCGCCGGTGAACGTGGAGTGGGGCGAGGAAAACCGCACCGTCGGCCTGCGTGTGCCGGAGGCCAGCCCGCAGAACCGCCGCGTGGAGAACCGCCTGGCTGGCGCTGACGCCAACCCCTACCTAGTGCTGGCGGCGACGCTGCTGTGCGGCTACATGGGCATGGTCGGCGGGGTGAATCCCGGCGCGCCGGTCAAGGGTCGCGGTTACGAGCGACGCAACCTGCGTCTGCCGGTGACCATCGAAAGCGCCCTGGAGCGCATGGAAGCCTGTAAGGATGCCGAGAAATTTCTCGGTGAGAAGTTCATCCGTGGCTATGTCGCGGTCAAGCGTGCCGAGCACGAGAACTTTAAGCGCGTGATCAGTTCCTGGGAGCGTGAGTTCCTGCTGTTGTCGGTGTAACGGGCTGCCGGCCGCGCCTGGCGCGGCCGCTGCCACGAATCCTGCCTAGCGCCGACGGCGCTGCGTGTTAGCAAGGTGTTGGTAATGAACAAGCAAGCGAGCAATCCCAAGACAGCGCAATGGCAGGCCCTGAGCCAGGCTCACCACCTGGCGCCGTTCAGTGACTACAAGCAGTTGGCCGAAAAGGGCCCGCGCATCATCACCGAGGCCAAGGGTGTGCACCTGTGGGACAGCGAGGGCAACAAGATCCTCGATGGCATGGCCGGCCTGTGGTGCGTGGCCGTTGGCTATGGTCGTGAGGAACTGGTCGAGGCTGCCGCTACGCAGATGCGCCAGTTGCCGTTCTACAACACCTTCTTCCAGACCGCGCACCCGCCGGTGCTGGAGCTGGCCCACGCCATCTCCCAGCTGGCGCCGGCCGGCATGAACCACGTGTTCTTCACCGGCTCCGGCTCGGAAGGCAACGACACCATGCTGCGTCTGGTACGCCACTACTGGGCGTGCAAAGGTCAGCCAAACAAGAAAATCGTCATTGGCCGCGACAACGGCTATCACGGCTCCACCGTGGCCGGCGCCAGCCTCGGCGGCATGAAGTTCATGCACGAGCAGGGCGATCTGCCGATTCCGGGCATCGCCCATATCCCGCAGCCGTACTGGTTCGGCGAGGGCGGCGAGCAGTCGCCGGAGGAGTTCGGTATCTGGGCTGCCGACCAGCTGGAGAAGAAGATTCTCGAACTGGGCGAAGAAAACGTCGCCGCCTTTATCGCCGAGCCGATCCAGGGCGCCGGTGGCGTGATTATCCCGCCAGAAACCTACTGGCCGCGGATCAAGGCAATCCTCGCCAAGTACGACATTCTGTTCGTCGCCGATGAAGTTATTTGCGGTTTCGGCCGGACCGGCGAATGGTTCGGCAGCCAGTACTACGGCCTGAAGCCCGACCTGATGACCATCGCCAAGGGCCTCACCAGCGGCTACGTGCCGATGGGCGGGCTGATCGTCAGCGACAAGGTCTTCGAGGTGATCGAGGCGCATGGCGACTTCAACCATGGCTTCACCTCTTCCGGTCACCCGGTAGCGGCGGCGGTGGGCTTGGAGAACCTGCGCATCCTCAAGGAAGAAGGCATCGTCGAGCGGGTGAAAGAGGAAACGGCACCGTATTTGCAGCGTCGTCTGCGTGAACTGGCGGATCATCCGCTGGTGGGCGAAGTGCGCGGCGTCGGCATGCTCGGCGCCATCGAACTGGTGCAGGACAAGGCGACGCGCCAACGTTACCCGGAGGAGCAGGCGGTGGGCATGATCTGCCGCGGCCACTGCTTCGACAACGGTCTGATCATGCGCGCCGTGGGCGACACCATGATCATCGCGCCGCCGCTGGTGATCAGCTTTGCCGAGATCGACGAACTGGTGGAAAAGGCACGCAAGTGTCTGGACCTGACGCTGGAACAGGTGGCGAGCTGAGTCGCTGTGAATACACAGCGTGCAGTCGGTACCACGGGAAAGTTGTATCACCGCGATGACCTTGCCAGACTGCGCCAGAGTGCGCGGGCCGGCCAGACCGGAAGTACTTGCGCTCGATCGCAAAACGACACAACAACAGGAGCTGTTCGCATGAAAATTTTCGGCAAGACTCTTCTTGCGTTGTCCCTGACCGCAGCCGTGGCTGGCGCTGCGCAGGCCGATAGCAAGGTACTGCATGTCTACAACTGGAGCGATTACATCGCCGAAGACACCATTGCCAACTTCGAGAAGGAAAGCGGCATCAAGGTGGTCTACGACGTCTTCGACAGCAACGAGACGCTGGAAGCCAAGCTCTTCGCGGGCAAGTCCGGTTACGACATCGTCGTGCCCTCGAACAACTTCCTGGCCAAGCACATCAAGGCCAAGGTCTACCAGCCGCTGGACAAGTCCAAGCTGACCTGGGACAACCTGGACAAGAACCTGCTCAAGACCGTCGAAGTCAGCGACCCGGGCAACCAGTACGCCTTCCCCTACATGTGGGGTTCGATCGGCATCGGCTTCAACCCGGAGAAGGTCAAGGCAGTGCTGGGTGAAAACGCCCCGGTGGACTCCTGGGACCTGCTGTTCAAGCCGGAAAACATCGAGAAGCTGAAGTCCTGCGGTGTGTCCTTCCTCGACTCGCCCACCGAGATCCTGCCGATCGCTCTGCAGTACCTCGGCCATGAGCCGACCAGCACCGACTCCAAGCAGCTCAAGGAAGCCGAGGATCTGTTCATGAAGATCCGTCCTTCGGTGACCTACTTCCACTCCTCCAAGTACATCTCCGACCTGGCCAACGGCAACCTCTGCGTGGCCGTGGGTTATTCCGGCGATATCTACCAGGCCAAGTCCCGTGCCGAAGAAGCCGGCGGCAAGGTCGAGGTGGCCTACAACATTCCGAAGGAAGGTGCCGGCACCTTCTTCGACATGCTGGCCATTCCGGCGGATGCCGAGAACGTCGATGCGGCCTACACCTTCCTGAACTACCTGCTCAAGCCGGAAGTGATGGCGCAGATCACCAACGAAGTGCAGTTCCCCAACGGCAACGCCAAGGCCACCGAATTGGTCGACGAGGCGATCCGCAAGGACCCGGGCATCTACCCGAGCGAGGAAGTGATGGCCAAGCTGTACGCCTTCCCTGACCTGCCGGCCCCGGCACAACGTGCGATGACCCGCAGCTGGACCAAGATCAAATCCGGTCGCTGATCGAAGCAGTACATGACCTGGCGGGCACGCCTGCCAGGTCACGCAGCAACACTTAAAAGGATCACGATAAAAGGGCCGGGATGGCCATCGTTTTGCGCCTGTTTGGGCTGAGAGCCTTGGGAAGTGGCGGTGCGGCCTGATCTGAGTTCGGCGGTCGCTGATTCCTGACGCGTTTTCCTATAAAGTGCCGCGCTTTTTTAGCGGCGCACCAAAGCGAGGATGAAACTGTGCGAGTAACCCTGCCCAAGACTCTGATCGCCCTGGCAGCCGCTAGCCTGAGTGGAGCCGCTCTGGCCCAGCAGACGGTGCATATCTACAACTGGAGCGACTACATCGGCGAAGAGACGCTGGCCGAGTTCGAACTGGCCACTGGCATCAAGCCGGTCTACGACGTCTTCGACTCCAATGAAACGCTGGAAGGCAAGCTGCTCGCCGGTCGTACCGGTTATGACGTGGTGGTGCCGTCCAATCATTTCCTCGGCAAGCAGATCAAGGCCGGCGCGTTCCAGCCGCTGGACCGTACCAAGCTGCCGAACTGGAGCAACCTCGATCCGGCGCTGCTCAAGCAGCTCGAAGCCAACGATCCGGGCAACCAGTACGCCGTGCCCTATCTGTGGGGCACCAACGGCATCGGTTACAACGTCGAGAAGGTCAAGGCGGCGCTGGGTGTCGAAAAGATCGACTCCTGGGCCGTATTGTTCGAGCCGGAGAACATGAAGAAGCTCGCCAGCTGTGGCGTGTCCTTCATGGATTCGGCCGACGAGATGATTCCCTCGGTGCTCAACTACCTTGGCCTGGATCCGAACAGCCAGAGTGCCGATGACTACGCCAAGGCCGAAGCCAAGTTGATGGAAGTGCGTCCCTACGTGAGCTACTTCCACTCTTCGAAATACATCTCCGATCTGGCCAACGGCAACATCTGCGTGGCGTTCGGCTATTCGGGGGACGTTCTGCAGGCGGCCGACCGCGCCGAAGAGGCCGGAAAGGGCATCGAAATCGCCTATGCGATTCCCAAGGAAGGCGCCAACCTGTGGTTCGACATGCTGGCCATCCCCAAGGATGCCCGCAACCTCGAGCAAGCCCATGCCTTCATCAACTACCTCCTCGATCCCAAGGTGATCGCCGGCGTCAGCGACTATGTCGGCTATGCCAACCCCAATATCAACGCGGGGGAGATCATGGACCAGGAGATTCGTCAGGACGAGTCGGTGTATCCACCACAGACCGTGCTGGACAAGTTGTACGTGATGGCCGAACTGCCGCCCAAGGCGCAGCGTCTGATGACCCGCAGCTGGACCAAGATCAAGTCGGGTCAGTAACCGTTTCAGCCCGGCCGGCATGGCCGGGCGCTATCTTCCGGGAGTTTCCGAATGGCTGTTGCCTCCAGCGCCTATAAAAAAGCCCTCGAAGGGGACCAGAAACCGAAAGAGGTGCTGGTCAAGATCGATCGGGTGACGAAGAAGTTCGACGAAACCGTAGCAGTCGACGATGTATCGCTTACCATCAACAAGGGCGAAATCTTCGCCCTGCTCGGTGGCTCGGGCTCCGGTAAATCCACGCTGCTGCGCATGCTCGCCGGTTTCGAGCGGCCGACCGAAGGGCGCATCATCCTCGATGGCGTCGACATCACTGACATGCCGCCGTACCAGCGGCCGATCAACATGATGTTCCAGTCCTACGCGCTGTTCCCGCACATGACCGTGGCGCAGAACATTGCCTTCGGTCTGCAGCAGGACAAGCTGCCCAAGGCCGAGATCGACGAGCGCGTGGCCGAGATGCTCAAACTGGTGCACATGACCCAGTATGCCAAGCGCAAGCCGCACCAGCTCTCCGGTGGTCAGCGTCAGCGCGTGGCCCTGGCCCGCTCCCTGGCCAAGCGTCCCAAGCTGCTGCTGCTCGACGAGCCGATGGGCGCGCTGGACAAGAAACTGCGTTCGCAGATGCAGCTGGAACTGGTGGAAATCATCGAGCGCGTCGGCGTGACCTGCGTGATGGTGACCCACGACCAGGAAGAGGCCATGACCATGGCCCAGCGCATCGCCATCATGCACCTGGGCTGGATCGCCCAGACCGGCAGCCCGGTGGACATCTACGAGACGCCGACCAGCCGCCTGGTGTGCGAATTCATTGGCAACGTCAACCTCTTCGACGGGCAGATCACGACCGACGAAGTCGACCACGCGATCATCGACTGCCCGCAACTGGACAAGCCGATCTACATCGGTCACGGCGTCAGCACCCGCGCCGAGGACAAGAAAGTCAGCTACGCACTGCGCCCCGAGAAGTTGCTGATGGCCACCGCGCTGCCGGACGATCACGAGCACCCGCAATACAACTGGAGCCATGGCCACGTGCATGACATCGCCTACCTCGGCGGTCATTCGGTCTACTACGTCAAGCTCACCTCCGGGCAGGTCGTGCAGTGCTTCATCGCCAACGCCGAGCGCCGCGGCAAGCGTCCGACCTGGGACGACCCGGTGGTGGTGTACTGGGAAGACGACAGCGGCGTGGTACTGCAATCATGAAAATGAGCAAACTGGCGCGGTATCTGCCCAGTGGGCGGCATGCCGTGATCGGCATTCCGTTCCTCTGGCTGTTCATGTTCTTCCTGCTGCCGTTCATCATCGTGCTGAAGATCAGCTTCGCCGAGGCGGACGTGGCGATCCCGCCGTACACGGAGATCTACGAGTGGGCGGACAACAAGCTGACGTTGCTGCTGAACTTCGGCAATTACATCTTCCTCACCGAAGACGCTCTATACCTGTCGGCTTACCTCGGTTCGTTGAAGGTGGCTTTCTTCAGCACCCTGCTGTGCCTGTTGATCGGCTACCCGATGGCCTACGCCATCGCCAGGGCACCGAAGTCCCAGCAGACCGTGCTGCTGCTGCTGATCATGATGCCGACCTGGACCGCAATCCTGATTCGCGTCTACGCCTGGATGGGTATCCTCGGCAATAACGGCCTGCTCAACAGCTTGCTGATGGGTATCGGCCTGATCGACTCGCCGCTGCAGATTCTCAACACCAACACTGCGGTCTACATCGGCGTGGTCTATTCGTACCTGCCGTTCATGATCCTGCCGCTCTACGCCAACCTGGTGAAGCACGACCTCAGCCTGCTGGAGGCCGCCTCCGACCTGGGTTCGAGCAACTTCAACAACTTCTGGAAGATCACCGTACCGCTGTCGAAGAACGGCATCATCGCCGGCTCGATGCTGGTGTTCATCCCGGTGGTCGGTGAGTTCGTCATCCCTGAGCTGCTTGGCGGTCCAGAGACCCTGATGATCGGCAAGGTGCTGTGGCAGGAGTTCTTCAACAACCGCGACTGGCCGGTGGCGTCCGCGCTGGCAGTGGTGATGCTGGCGATCCTGATCGTGCCGATCATTCTCTTCAACCGTAACCAGGCGAAAGAGCTGGAGGGGCGGCCATGAAGCGTTTCAGTTTCTCCAGCATCATGCTCTGGATCGGCCTGGTCTTCATCTACCTGCCCATGGTCATCCTGGTCATATACTCGTTCAATGCCTCGCGGCTGGTAACGGTCTGGGGCGGCTGGTCGGTGAAGTGGTACGTCGGCCTGCTGGATAACTCTCAGTTGATGAGCGCGGTGATGCGTTCGCTGGAAATCGCCTGCTACACCGCCATTGCGGCGGTGGCGCTGGGCACCCTGGCGGCCTTCGTGCTGACCCGCATCACCCACTTCAAGGGGCGCACGCTGTTCGGTGGTCTGGTCACCGCGCCGCTGGTGATGCCGGAAGTGATCACCGGCCTGTCCCTGCTGCTGCTATTCGTGCTGATGGCGCAGCTGATCGGCTGGCCGATGCAGCGCGGCATGGCTACCATCTGGATCGCCCACACCACCTTCTGCTCGGCCTACGTGGCGGTGGTGGTGTCGTCGCGTCTGCGTGAGCTGGACATGTCCATCGAAGAGGCGGCCATGGATCTGGGCGCACGCCCCTGGAAGGTGTTCTTCCTGATCACCGTGCCGATGATCGCACCGTCACTGGCAGCGGGCGCCATGATGTCCTTCGCCCTGTCGCTGGACGACCTGGTACTGGCCAGCTTCGTATCTGGCCCGGGCTCGACCACGCTGCCGATGGAGATCTTCTCTGCCGTGCGCCTGGGGGTTAAGCCGGAGATCAATGCGGTGGCCAGCCTGATCCTGCTGGCGGTGTCGTTCGCCACCTTCCTGGCCTGGTTCTTCGCCCATCGTGCCGAGGAAAAACGCAAGAAGGCCATGCAGCAGGCCATGGACGAGATCACCAATCCGTCCTGGCAGCCAGCCAGCGGCCAAAGCAGCAATCACTGAGCCGCACGCTGAAACCAGAACGGGCCCCGAGGGGCCCGTTTTTATTTTGTTGCGCTGGGTAGGACGGTGTCTGCCATCCCTTAGGGGCTTCGCGGACAAGTCCGCTCCCACAGATCGGAGGCCCACAGAGCTCTTTGTGGGAGCGGACTTGTCCGCGATGCTGTTGCTGCATCCAGCGTACAGTCGCCCCCTACACCAGCGCCTTCCACGCCTTGAGGCTGCTCACGATCTGCGCCTGGGTCGCGCGCAACTGACGCTGCTCGTCGTCCAGTTTCTGCTGCGCCAGGTCATACAGCTTGTTCAGCTCGCCATACAGGCGGTCGACCTCGGGCACCTCCAGCACGCCGCGGGCCAGGCGCAGCCAGACCAGCAGGCGCTCCAGGCGCGGCATCTGTTCAGCCAGGTCTTCCGGCTGCTGCTGGTAGCGGCGCAGTTGCAGGGCAGTGCCTTCTTCGCCCAGCAAAGTCGGCAGCCAGTTGCCCAGCGCGGCGTTGCCCTGGCGGGTGCCACGGTTGTTGCGCTCGGTGGTCCAGCTACGTAGCAGCAGCCAGTGCGACAGCTTCAGCGACAGCAGGCCCCAGCGGCAGCCATCCAGTTCGGCGGCGAACAGCGCCGGTGCGTTGCGCCGCATGCTGTCGTCGTCCTGGCCAGCCGCCAGGCGCGGACGCCAGTCGTCGAGCAGCGCATCGAGCGCTTCGCGCAGCTCACGCGAGCTGGCGCGTGGCGCGGCCTGGCCGAGGCTGGCGAGCAGGGCGCGCAGGTCGATCAGTTGCTCCAGCCATTGCTGCAGCAGGCTCCAGTGACCGTTCCAGCGATATTGCTCGGCCAGGCGCTGGCTGGCGCCGAGCAGATGCCAGGCGAGCGCGGCGAAGGCGTCGTCCAGGCTCATTTCGCCATTCAGGGCGGGAGCGGGCAGGCTCAGGCTGTAGCTGCCGGCATCGAACAGCCGATAGCCGCGCTCGGCCTTGCTGATGTCGCAGGGCATCAGCGGCAGATCCGCCGCCAGCTCGCAGGCCAGCTCCAGCAGCGCGGCGGGTTCGCCCTGGCGCAGTTCCAGCTCCAGTTCGCAAATCTCTTCTTCACCCTCGCCGGCAACGACCTTGCCCAGATCCAGCGCGGCCTCGATGACCACCTTGGCCTTGCCGCGACCCCAGGCGATCTCGGCCTTCTCGCGGACGAAATCGGTGGTGAACAGCGGTTGCAGGGTTTTCTTGTCCAGATCGGCCAGGCTGGCCGGCCAGCAGCTGTCGTCGAGCTTTTTCAGGTCCAGCTTGGCCTTGCTCAGGTGCCAGTCCCATTCGTTGCGCTCGGACAGGCCGGCGACGCTCTGGCCGCGGCTTTTCAGCGTCTGGATGAACTGCTCGCCGTCACGGCGCAGACGCAGGGCGACCTTGGCATTGGCCAGTTCGCGGTCTGCGGTGTCGTAGTACTGATTGAACAGCTCGCCGCGCTGCCAGCCGCTCTTGTTGCGCTTCTTCAGCAGCGGATGCTCGCGCAGGGCTGCCAGGGTGGCGCGGCTGACGCGCAGTTTGATTTCGGTTTCTTTGGCCATGATGGAGAGCTAGAACGCCTTTTATGAAAATGTGACAGACCGATGACGCGTGCTGGCGAATGACGAAACCGGTCCCTTTACTTGCGGCCTTCTCAAAACGGGGGCTTACCCTATGCCTATCAATCCCTTTGTCAGCCTGTTCGGCCGTTCACCCATCGGCCCCATGCAACAGCATATCGCCAAGGCCCACGAGTGCGCGGCGAACCTGATGCCTTTCTTCGAGGCCGTAATGGCCGAGGATTGGGCCAAGGTGGAACAGGTACAACAGGAGATGTCCCGGCTGGAGCACGAGGCTGACAAGCTGAAGAAAAGCGTGCGCCTGCACCTGCCCAAGAGCCTGTTCCTGCCGGTGCCGCGTTCGGACCTGCTGGAACTGCTCAGTGTACAGGACAAAGTCGCCAACCGTGCCAAGGACATCGCCGGCCTGATGCTCGGCCGGCAGATGGCCATTCCGCAGCCGCTGCAGCCGCTGATGCGGACCTACGTACAGCGTAGTGTGGACGCCAGCGCCCAGGCGCTGAAGGCGATGAACGAGCTGGACGAGCTGCTCGAGACCGGTTTCGCCGGTCGTGAGGCCGAGCTGGTGGAAACCCTCATCGAGGAACTCGGTTCGATCGAGAACGATACCGATCGCCTGCAGATCGAGGTCCGTCGCCACCTGTTCAAGCTGGAGAAGGATCTTCCCCCGGTCGATGTGATGTTCCTCTATCAGATCATCGACTGGATCGGCGATGTCGCCGACCGTGCCCAACGAGTGGGCAACCGACTGGAACAACTGCTGGCGCGCTAAGCGCCAGTGTCCTTTCTGGGATCTACGGAAACTAATTTATGTCTCTGATTGCGGACTACGGGCTGGTTCTGCTCGTTCTTGCCTGCCTTTTCGGTTTTTTCATGGCCTGGGGTGTTGGAGCCAACGATGTAGCCAATGCTATGGGTACATCCGTTGGCTCGCGTGCACTGACCATCAAGCAGGCGATCATCATCGCCATGGTCTTCGAATTCGCCGGTGCCTATCTGGCCGGCGGCGAGGTGACCGAAACCATCAAGAACGGCATCGTCGATGCCAATCTGATCAGCCCCAATCTGATGGTGCTGGGCATGATGTCGGCATTGCTGGCTGCCGGCACCTGGCTTCTGGTGGCCTCGACGCGTGGCTGGCCGGTGTCCACCACCCACACCATCGTCGGCGCAGTGATCGGTTTCGCTGCGGTCGGCGTGTCGATGGACGCGGTGCACTGGGGCGGTGTCGGCCCCATCGTCGCCAGCTGGGTGGTCACGCCGATGCTGGCCGGGATCATCTCCTTCTGCCTGTTCGTCAGCGTGCAGAAGCTGATCATCGATACCGACAACCCGTTCATGAACGCCAAGCGCTACGTGCCGCTGTACATGTTCATCACCGGCTTCATGATTTCACTGATGACCATGACCAAGGGCCTCAAGCATGTCGGCCTGAACCTCTCCAGCACCGAGGGCTTCCTGCTCTCGATCGGCATCGGTGTGCTGGTCATGCTGATTGGTATCGCTCTGCTCAGCCGCATTCACGTCGATGCCGAAGCCGACAAGGCTTTCCACTTCTCCAGCGTGGAGAAGGTGTTCGCCATCCTGATGATCTTCACCGCCTGCTCCATGGCCTTCGCTCATGGCTCCAATGATGTGGCCAACGCGGTCGGCCCGCTGGCCGCCATCGTCGGTGTGATCCAGAGTGGCGGCGAGCTTGCCGCTGGGCAGAAGTCGCTGGTACCGGGCTGGATCCTGCTGCTGGGCGCGCTGGGCATCGTGGTCGGTCTGGCCACCTACGGCTATAAGGTCATCGCCACCATCGGCAAGGAAATCACCGAGCTGACCCCCAGCCGTGGCTTCGCCGCCGAACTGGCTGCCGCCACTACCGTGGTCAGCGCCTCTGGCCTGGGCCTGCCGGTATCCACCACCCACACCCTGGTCGGCGCCATTCTCGGTGTCGGCCTGGCGCGCGGCATCGGTGCGCTGAACCTGGGCATGATCGGCAAGATCTTCCTGTCCTGGATCATCACCCTGCCAGCTGGCGCGATCCTGTCGATCGTCTTCTTCTTCATTCTGCGCGCGCTGTTCGGCGGGGTCTGATTCCATCCCGGCGGTTTCACCGACAAGGCGATGCCCCTATGATGGGGCACCGTCCGAGGAGATCGCCGATGCCCCTGCCATTCTTCCGAGAGCAGTTCGCCGCGCTGATCGCAGCGCCTTCGGTGAGCTGTACCCAGCCCAACTGGGACCAGACCAACGCGCCGGTCATCGAGCTGCTTGCCGCCTGGCTCGGTGATCTGGGCTTCACCTGCGAAACCCAGCAGATTGCCCCCGGCAAGTTCAACCTGCTCGCCAGCTATGGCTCCGGCCCTGGCGGCCTGGTGCTGGCCGGACACAGTGATACCGTGCCCTTCGACGCCGCCCTGTGGCAGACCGACCCGCTCAAGCTGAGCGAAGTGGGCGACCGCTGGGTGGGCCTCGGCAGTTGCGACATGAAGGGCTTCTTCGCCCTGGCCATCGAGGCCGTGCGGCCGCTTCTCGACCAGCCCTTCAAGCAACCTTTGCTGATTCTCGCCACCTGCGACGAGGAAAGCTCCATGGCCGGTGCCCGCGCCCTGGCCGATGCCGGGCGGCCGCTGGGCCGTGCGGCCGTGATTGGCGAGCCCACCGGCCTCAAGCCGATCCGCCTGCACAAGGGCATAATGATGGAGCGCATCGATATCCTCGGGCGCAGCGGCCACTCCTCCGATCCCGCGCTCGGCCACAGTGCGCTGGAGGCCATGCAGGACGTGATGGGCGAGCTGCGCGGCCTGCGCGCGCAATGGCAACGCGAGTTCAACAACCCCCAGTTCAGCGTGCCGCAGCCGACGCTGAACCTCGGCTGCATCCACGGCGGCGACAATCCCAATCGCATCTGCGGTCAGTGTGCGCTGGAGTTCGACCTGCGGCCGTTGCCGGGCATGGACGCGGAGCAGCTGCGTGAGGCCATTCGCGGCAAGCTGCAGCCGCTGGCGCTCAAGCATCAGGTGCGCATCGACTACGGTCCGCTGTTCCCGGAAGTGCCGCCGTTCGAACAGCGCGCCGATGCCGAGCTGGTGCGTCTGGCCGAGCGCCTCACCGGGCACAGCGCGCAGGCGGTGGCGTTCGGTACCGAGGCGCCTTATCTTCAGCAGCTGGGCTGCGAGACCCTGGTGCTCGGCCCCGGCGACATCGATTGCGCGCACCAGCCAGGGGAACACCTGGAACTGGCCCGCATCGAACCTACCGTGGCGCTGTTGCGCCAACTGATCCAACACTATTGCCTGAGCCGGAGCGAAGACGTGCAGCGACGATGAGACCGACCTTCTGACCGAACATGACGGCCATGCCGTCCTAAGTCTCTACGTTAATGGATTGCTCATGCACGACTACGTCACCTGGTTACGCCACGCTTCGCCTTACATCAATGCTCATCGCGACCGCACCTTCGTGGTCATGCTGCCGGGCGAGGGCGTCGCTCATCCGAATTTCGCCAATATCGTCCACGACCTGGTACTGCTGCACAGCCTTGGCGTGCGCCTGGTGCTGGTGCATGGCTCGCGCCCGCAGATCGAGGCACGCCTTGCCGCCCGCGGCCTGACCCCGCACTATCATCGCGACCTGCGTATCACCGATGCACCGACCCTGGAGTGCGTGATCGATGCCGTCGGCCAGCTGCGCATCGCCATCGAGGCGCGTCTGTCGATGGATATGGCCGCTTCGCCCATGCAGGGCTCGCGCCTGCGCCTGACCAGTGGCAACTTCGTGACCGCACGGCCGATCGGCGTGCTCGATGGCATCGACTATCACCACACCGGCGAAGTGCGGCGCATCGACCGCAAGGGCATCAACCGCCAGCTCGACGAACGCAGCATCGTGCTGCTGTCGCCGCTGGGCTATTCGCCTACCGGGGAAATCTTCAACCTGGCCTGCGAGGACGTCGCCACCCGCGCCGCCATCGACCTGGGCGCGGACAAGCTGCTGCTGTTCGGCGCCGAGGACGGCCTGCTCGACGACAATGGCAAACTGGTGCGCGAACTACGTCCGCAACAGGTACCGGCGCATCTGGCGCGCCTGGGCAGCAACTACCAGGGCGAACTGCTCGACGCCGCCGCCGAGGCCTGCCGTGGCGGCGTGAAACGCAGCCATATCGTCAGCTACGCCACCGACGGCGCGCTGCTCAGCGAACTGTTTACCCGTACCGGTAACGGCACCCTGGTGGCCCAGGAGCAGTTCGAATCCCTGCGCGAGGCGAGCATCGAGGATGTCGGTGGCCTGATCGAGCTGATCAGCCCGCTGGAAGAGCAGGGCATTCTGGTGCGGCGTTCGCGCGAGGTTCTGGAGCGCGAGATCGAGCAATTCAGCATCGTCGAGCGAGAAGGGCTGATCATCGCCTGCGCGGCGCTCTATCCGATCGCCGATTCCGATTGTGGCGAGCTGGCCTGCCTGGCGGTCAACCCCGATTACCGCCACGGCGGCCGCGGCGACGAATTGCTCGAGCGTATCGAGGCCAGGGCGCGGGCACAGGGGATCAAGACCCTGTTCGTGCTCACCACCCGCACCGCCCACTGGTTCCGCGAGCGCGGCTTCGAGCCGAGTAGTGTCGAGCGCATGCCTACCGCGCGGGCATCGCTGTACAACTACCAGCGCAATTCCAAGGTGTTCGAGAAGGCGTTGTAGGCAGGGCGAGAGCAGGCCGGGTCTGTAGGAGCGGATTTATCCGCGAGCTTCGCGGCTGAAGCCGCTCCTACACTTGGAGCGATGCGGGAGGCCAAGGCCGAGCATGTAGCCCGGATGCAATCCGGGACAGCGAGCCAGAATACCCCCGGATTTCATCCGGACTACATCTCCACCAGCGCAATCCCAGGTGTGTGAGAAGGCGTTGTAGGCGGGGCGAGAACAGACCGGAACTGTAGGAGCGGATTTATCCGCGAGCTTCGCGGCTGAAGCCGCTCCTACACTTGGAGCGATGCGGGAGGCCAAGGCCGAGCATGTAGCCCGGATGCAATCCGGGACAGCGAGCCAGAATACCCCCGGATTTCATCCGGGCTACATCTCTGCCAGCACAATGCCGGGTGTGCGAGAAGGCGTTGTAGGCGGGGCGAGACGGGTCGGAACTGTAGGAGCGGATTTATCCGCGAGCTTCGCGGCTGAAGCCGCTCCTACACTTGGAGCGATGCAGGAGGCCGAAGCCCCTTCCGCGGTGCGTTCAGAGATTCAGGCGCTGCGCTGCTGCAGGCGCAGCTGTTCGGAGCCATCGTCCCAGCCGGCCTCCCAGGCTGCCGCAGGGATTTCCTCAGGGTAGGGCTGGCGGGTTCGGGCCTGGCCGGTGAGACCGGCCATATAGCCTTGCTGGTAGGCCTTGGTCAGGCTCTCCAGGCTCCATTGCGGCGTGGCGTCTTCGGCCATGGGCGCTGCTCGTCTATCGTCCTTTACCCGGCAATGCTAGCTTGCCTGGCGGCCGCGGGAGTGCCCGCCCATCCCGGGTTTTGCTCCGCTGGTTGGCTTTGTGACGCAGTCGACGCTTCGTCGTCTTACACGGCCAAAGCCAGAATGCTCGCCTGATAGGCCGCGACGAAGGCGTCGAAGTCGCCCTTGGGCTGCGCTTCCAGCTCCGCCTGCTCGGCCAGCGACTGGTGAGCGGCCTTCTCGAAAGCCTGCTGTTGTTCGGCGCTCGGCGGCTGTGCGCGGAAGTACTCGGCGTGGCGCAGGCTCTGCTGCAGGGCGAAGTCGGTAAAGCTCTGGCCCTGACGAAGAATCGCCAGCACCTGCGCCGATGGCGTCATCTCAACATCCGCGACCTTGGCCTGCTGTTGCGCCAGGGCCTCGACATGCGCGCCACTGTCCTGGCTGCGGTCGAGCAGCTCGGCCAGCGGCAGGATGCGTTCGAGCAGCTCGCCGGCCCAGACTTTGAGCTCCACCTGCTGGCTGCCATTTTGCAGATGCAGACCGGGACGACGGCCTTCCTTGACCACCTTGAGGAAGTTGCTGGTGCAACTGTTGCATTCGCCGTTTTCCAGCAGCGGGCTGTCTTCCAGCGCGCAGAACAGCAAGAAGGCGTCGATGAAGCGCGCCTGCGCCACGTCGATGCCGAGCGGCAGGAAGGGGTTGATGTCCAGGCAGCGCACTTCCACGTACTGTACGCCGCGGCTCATCAGCGCCTGGATTGGCCGCTCGCCGCTATGGGTTACGCGTTTCGGGCGGATGCTCGAGTAGTACTCGTTCTCGATCTGCAGGATGTTGGTGTTGAGCTGCAGCCACTCGTCGCCGCGCTTGGTGCCAGCCTCGACATAAGCCGGATAGGGCGTGCCGACGGCCAGGCGCAGGCTGTCGGTGTAGCTGGCCAGGTCGTTGTAACAGGGGGTCAGGCCGGCCTGCGCGTTGCTCTGGTAGCCCAGGTCGCTCATGCGCAGGCTGGTGGCGTACGGCAGGTACAGGGTGCTGGCGTCCAGCTCCTGCAACTGGTGCGGGCGGCCGCGCATGAAGCCCTTGTCCAGCGCCGGCGAGGCGCCGAACAGGTACATCAGCAGCCAGCTGTAGCGGCGGAAATTGCGGATCAGCGAGATATAGCGGGCCGACTGGTAGTCGCGCGCGCTCTGCTCGCTGCCTTCGCTGCGCTGCTGCAATTGCCACAGCTCCTCGGGCAGGGAGAAGTTGTAGTGGATGCCGGCGATGCACTGCATGGTCTTGCCGTAACGCAGTGCCAGACCCTTGCGGTACACGTACTTGAGGCGGCCGATGTTGGAGCTGCCGTAGTGGGCGATGGGGATGGTCTCTTCGTCCGGCAGGGCGCAGGGCATCGATGGGCTCCACAGCAGTTCGCCATCGAGCTTGTCGTAGGCGAAGCGGTGGATGTTCTCCAGTTCGGCGAGGGTGGCGGCCGGATCGTTGGCGGTGCCGGTGATGAACTCCAGCAGCGACTCGGAGTAGTCGGTGGTGATCTGCGCATGGGTCAGCGCCGAGCCCAGCGCCTGCGGATGCGGGGTCAGGGCCAGCTGGCCGTCGCGGTCGACGCGCAGGCATTCGCGCTCGATACCGTGCAGACATTCACCCAGCAGGGACAGATTGGCCGGCTCGCCGAGCTGGGCCAGGCGGCGGGAGAGAAGATCGCTCAAGATGCAATTCCTAACTGGGCAGTCGCCACAATATGAGGACTGCAGCAGCAAGCTTCAAGCTGCAAGCCACAAGTAAGGGCGCGTGGGCATTTCCCGACAGCTTATGGCGTGCAGCTTGCCGCTGCTTATATGCAGGCGAAGGTGCCTTGTGCCTTGGCGACCAGCTTGTCGCCCTGCAGCACTTCGGCTTCGACCACCTGGGTACGACGCCCGGCATGCAGCACTTTGGCGTGGCACAGCACGTTGCCCTCGGACACCGGGCGGATGTAGTTGATTTTGCACTCCAGGGTCACGCTGCTCGGGCCGCCATCGCCCAGGCTGTGGCTGGCCTGGCCCATGGCGGTGTCGATCAGCGAGAACAGCGCGCCGCCATGCAGCTTGCCGTGCAGGTTGCGCAGCTCGTCGGTGAGGGTCAGGCGCACGCGCGCCTCGCCACCGCCGACCTGGAGGATCTCCAGGCCGAGCAGGCGGGAAAAGGCGCTGCTGGCGCCGACGTTGCCTTCCGTACTCATTTCTTCAACTGCTTGGCGTTGGCGAACAGGGCGGCCATGCCGCCGGTGGCGGGAGCCGGCTTGTCCTGGCTGGAGTGGCGCTCGCTGCGCGGCGTATTGCCGCCGCGGTTGCCGTTGCCGCGTTGCCCACCGCGTGCGCCCTCGACTTTCTCGCCGGGGGTGTCGCCCATGCGCATGGACAGGGCGATGCGGTTACGCGGGATGTCCACTTCCATCACCTTGACCTTGACCACGTCGCCGGCCTTGACCGCCTCGTGCGGGTCCTTGATGAACTTCTCCGACAGCGCGCTGATGTGCACCAGGCCGTCCTGGTGCACACCGATGTCGACGAAGGCGCCGAAGTTGGTGACGTTGGTCACCACGCCTTCGAGGACCATGCCCAGCTTGAGGTCGTTGAGGGTTTCCACGCCTTCCTGGAATTCGGCGGTCTTGAACTCCGGGCGCGGGTCGCGGCCGGGCTTGTCCAGTTCCTTGAGGATGTCGCCGACGGTCACCAGGCCGAAGCGCTCGTCGGTGAACTTGGCCGGGTCCAGGCGCTTGAGGAAGCCCGAGTCGCCGATCAGCGAGCGAATGTCGCGGCCGGTGTCCTGGGCGATGCGCTCGACCAGCGGGTAGGTTTCCGGGTGCACCGCGGAAGCGTCGAGCGGGTTGTCGCCGCTCATCACGCGCAAGAAGCCGGCGGCCTGCTCGAAGGTCTTCTCGCCCAGGCGCGGCACTTTCTTCAGCGCTGCGCGCGAGGCGAAGGCGCCGTTGGCGTCGCGGTACTGGACGATGTTCTGCGCCAGGGTCGCGTTGAGGCCGGAGATGCGTGCCAGCAGGGCCGCGGAGGCGGTGTTCACATCCACGCCGACGGCGTTCACGCAGTCCTCGACCACGGCGTCCAGGCTGCGCGCCAGCTTGAGCTGCGACACGTCGTGCTGGTACTGGCCGACGCCGATGGATTTCGGATCGATCTTCACCAGCTCGGCCAGCGGATCCTGCAGGCGGCGGGCGATGGACACCGCACCACGCAGCGAAACGTCCAGGTCTGGGAATTCGCGTGCGGCCAGTTCCGAGGCCGAGTACACCGAGGCGCCGGCCTCGGAGACCATCACCTTGGTCAGCTTGAGGCCCGGCACTTTCTTGATCAGCTCGGCGGCCAGTTTGTCGGTCTCGCGGCTGGCGGTGCCGTTGCCGATGGAGATCAGGTCGACGCCATGCTTGGCGCACAGCTTGGCGAGGATCGCCAGGGTGCCGTCCCAGTCGTTGCGCGGGGCGTGCGGATAAACAGTGGCGGTTTCCAGCACCTTGCCGGTGGCATCGACCACCGCCACCTTGCAGCCGGTGCGCAGACCCGGGTCCAGTGCCAGGGTGGCGCGCGGGCCGGCCGGGGCGGCCAGCAGCAGGTCGTGCAGGTTGCGGGCGAACACGCTGATCGCCTCGTCCTCGGCCTTCTCGCGCAGCTCGCCGAGCAGGTCGGTTTCCAGGTGGTTGTACAGCTTGACCTTCCAGGTCCAGCGCACTACTTCGGCCAGCCACTTGTCGGCGGCGCGGCCTTGCGCGCTGATACCGAAGCGCTCGCCGATCATCACCTCGCACGGGTGCAGGGTGCCGGGCAGTTCTTCGCCGACCTTCAGGCTGGCGCTGAGGATGCCCTCGTTACGCCCACGGAAGATCGCCAGTGCACGGTGCGACGGCACGCCCTTAAGTGCTTCGTCATGCTCGAAGTAGTCGCTGAACTTGACGCCTTCGTTTTCTTTGCCCGGCACCAGGCGGGCGCTGAGGGTGGCGTTGTCCTTGAGGAAGCTGCGCAGCTTGTCGAGCAGCGCGGCGTCTTCGGCGAAGCGCTCCATGAGGATGTACTTGGCGCCTTCGAGCACGGCCTTGGTATCGGCGAAGCCTTTCTCGGCATCGATGAAGCGCTCGGCTTCCTGTTCCGGCGTCAGGCTCGGGTCGGCGAACAGCGCATCGGCCAGCTCGCCGAGGCCAGCTTCGAGGGCGATCTGACCCTTGGTGCGGCGCTTCTGCTTGTACGGCAAATACAAGTCTTCGAGTCGCGTCTTGGTGTCGGCCAGGTCGATCTCGCGCTTGAGCTCGGGGGTGAGCTTGCCCTGCTCCTCGATGCTGGCGAGGATCGCCACGCGGCGCTCGTCCAGCTCGCGCAGGTAGCGCAGGCGCTCTTCCAGGTGGCGCAGCTGGGTATCGTCGAGGCTGCCGGTCACTTCTTTGCGGTAACGGGCGATGAAGGGCACGGTGGAACCTTCGTCGAGCAGGGCCACGGCGGCGGCAACCTGTTGCGGGCGCACGCCCAGTTCATCGGCGATGCGATTGTTGATGCTGTCCATATGAAAACTACCCACTGAAGCGACAGGGCGGCCGTAAAGATGCCGGCCAGATACGAAAGCGGCGCATTATAAACACCGCATTCATAAGTACTGGGCACCGTTGGGGAAAAATCTGCTAACAATGGCTAAAGCGCCCACCGGTGCGCCTGAGCGATAATGCCGCCACTTGCCGTCCACAGTACGGCTGTCCAAGGAGACGCCATGACCCAGTCCGCCGCCCCTGCCGCCGCCGAAGGCGAGAAGATTCTCATCGTCGATGACGACGCCCGTCTGCGCCGCCTGCTCGAGCGCTTCTTCGATGAGCAGGGCTACCGGGTGCGTGCGGTGGAGAACGTCGAGCAGATGGACCGTCTGCTGGCCCGCGAGCTGTTCAATCTGGTTGTGCTCGACCTGATGCTGCCTGGCGAAGACGGCCTGTCCGCCTGCCGCCGCCTGCGTGAATCGAACAACCAGATCCCGATCATCATGCTCACCGCCAAGGGCGATGAGTCCAGCCGCATTCAGGGCCTGGAGATAGGCGCCGACGATTACCTGGCCAAGCCTTTCAACCCGCGCGAGCTGCTCGCCCGCATCAAGGCCGTACTGCGCCGCCAGGCGCCGGTGGTGCCGGGTGCGCCGGGCGCCGAGGATGAAAGCGTCAGCTTCGGCGACTACGAGCTGTCCTTGGCCACGCGCGAACTGAGGAAGGGCGAGGAAGTGCACATGCTCACCACCGGCGAGTTCGCCGTGCTCAAGGCCCTGGTGCAGCATGCGCGGGAGCCGCTGACCCGCGACAAACTGATGAACCTGGCCCGTGGCCGCGAGTGGGATGCGCTGGAGCGCTCCATCGACGTACAGATCAGCCGCCTGCGCCGCCTGATCGAGCCGGACCCGTCCAAGCCGCGCTATATCCAGACCGTCTGGGGCGTTGGTTACGTCTTCGTTCCTGACGGCAACAAGTGACGCGTAGGAGCGAGCTCTGCTCGCGAATTGAAGCCACGTTTTCGCGAGCAGAGCTCGCTCCTACGGTTCTGCGCTGATGAAAGCCCCTTACTGGTTCCCGCAAAGCTTCTTCGCCCGCACCCTCTGGCTTGTGCTCGTCGTCGTGCTGTTCTCCAAGGCACTGACGCTGGTGTACCTGATGATGAACGAGGACGTGCTGGTCGACCGCCAGTACAGCCACGGTGCGGCGCTTACCTTGCGGGCCTACTGGGCGGCCAACCCCGATGACCGCGACCATATCGCCCAGGCCGCCGGGCTCAAGCGCATCCCGCGCGACAAAGTGCCGGCCAGCGAGCAGCACTGGCCCTACAGCGAAATCTTCCAGCGGCAGATGCAGACCGAGCTCGGCCCGGATACCGAAACCCACGTGCGAGCGACCACTCCGCCGGCGCTCTGGGTGCATGCGCCGAGCCTTGGCGACGGCTGGGTGCGGGTGCCGATGTACCCGCACCCGCTGCGTGGCCAGCGGATCTGGAGCGTGCTCGGCTGGTTCCTCGGCATTGGCCTGCTGTCCACTGCCGCGGCTTGGATCTTCGTGCGTCAGCTCAATGCGCCGCTCAAACGTTTGGTCTTCGCCGCCCGCCAGCTTGGCCAGGGGCGCAGCGTGCGCCTGCCGGTGAGCGATACGCCGAGTGAAATGACCGAGGTGTACCGCGCCTTCAATCAGATGGCCGAGGACGTCGAGCAGGCCGGCCGCGAGCGCGAGCTGATGCTGGCCGGCGTCTCCCATGATCTGCGCACGCCGCTGACGCGCCTGCGTCTGGCACTGGAGTTCATGGACAACGATTCCGAGCTGACCGAGGACATGGTGCGCGATATTGAGGACATGGACGCCATCCTCGATCAGTTCCTCGCCTTCATCCGCGACGGCCGCGACGAGCCGGTGGAGGAGGCCGACTTCCCCGAGCTGGTGCGCGAAACCCTGGCGCCCTACAACCAGGGCGGCGAGCGCGTGCGCCTGTGCCTTGAAGCCATTCCACCGTTTCCGCTGCGCCGGGTATCGACCAAGCGCCTGCTTACCAACCTGGTGGAGAACGCGCTCAACCATGGCGGTGGTGATGCCGTCGAGGTGGTCGCCAGCCTGGCCGGCGATCACAGCGCGCCCTATGTGGTATTGAGCGTGCTGGACCGTGGCAATGGTATCGATCCGGCCGAGCTGGACAGCATCTTCAATCCCTTCATTCGCGGTGATCGTGCCCGTGGCGGGCGCGGCACCGGCCTGGGCCTGGCCATCGTCAAGCGTATCGCGGCGCTACACGGCGGCAGCGTCGAGCTGCGCAACCGCAGTGGCGGCGGCCTGGAGGCGCGGGTGCGGTTGCCGCTGGGGCTGTTGTTGCCGCGCGACGCGGTGTAACCGGCCGTCCACTCGCGGCGCCCAAGTGCTGGCAATATGCTGCCAAGCGCTTTGGCGCTGGGCTATGCTGTGCCAGCGCATCACTTCGAGGCCTGCATGCCCGCCGCCTTCCCCGACCGCTTGCCCAGCTGGACCTGGTGGCTACCGCTGCCGATCCTCCACCTGGCAACCTGGATTTCCCTGGCGACCCGTCTGAACGATGGGATAGCGCTGTGCTACCTGCCTATGGTACTCGGCCTTGCATTCTGCCTGTGGTGGGGCCCGCGCGTGCTGCTGGCGCTTTACCTCAACGCCCTGCTCAGCGTGCCGCTTTGGGACCTGCCCTGGCAGTGGGCGCCGCTCTATGCGCTGCCGGAAACCGCCGCGGTGGCCCTGGGATGGTGGTTGTTGCGGCGCCAGTCGTTCGACCCGTCCCTGGGGCGCCTGAGCGATGTGCTGCGATTCCTCGCCTTCGCCGTGCTGATGCCGGCCACCCTGGTGGCCCTCTGGCTGCAGAGCAACCTCTGGCTTACCGGCTTTCAGGCCGGCGATCAGTGGGCACGGGCGAGCCTGACGGTGTGGTTGAGCGACACCATCAACCTGCTGGCGCTGACGGCCCCCTTGTTGACCTTCGGCACGCCGCTGCTACGCAGTCGCGGCTGGCTGCGCGAGCGAAGCCACGTCACCGCTCCTGCGCTGCCGGTCAGCCGCTGGCCCGGTGGCTGGCCGCTGGCGTTGGGCGTATTTCTGCTGTTGATGCTGCTCGGTGCCAGCCTGCCGGCCCAACTCGCCTTGCCGCTGCTGGGGCTCTGTACGCTGGTACTGGCATTGCGTCACGCTTTCGCAGGGGCGTTGTACGGCGTGCTGCTGGTGTTCGTTGTCACCCTGCCATTACCGCTCTGGCGCGGCAGTTCAAGTTTCACCGAGTTGGATCTGCAGCGCGATCAGCTGCATTTCGTCGTTCTGCTGCTGATGGGCGCCACGCTGGTGGTGGGGCGTGCGCTCAGTGACCTGCGCCAGGCGCTGGCGCGCAGCGCGCAGATGCAGGAGCAACTGGCCCGGGCCAATCTGGCGATGGAGGCCAGCCCGCTGGGCGTGACCATCGCCGACGCGCGCCAGGCCGATCTGCCGCTGGTCTACTGCAATGCCGCGTTCAGCCAGATAACCGGTTATCACGCCGAAGAGGTGCTGGGGCGCAATTGCCGTTTCCTGCTCGGCAAGGATCGCACCCAGCTGGAGCTGCAACCCTTGCGCGCCGCCCTGCGCGACGGCCGCAGCGGCCATGCCGTGGTGCGCAACTATCGCAAGGACGGCCGACCGTTCTGGAACGAGGTGGTACTGGCGCCGATGCGCGACGAGCAAGGCATCAGTCATTTCGTCGGCCTGCAGCACGATGTCACCGAGCGCGTGGAGCTGGCAGCCAAGGTCGAGCAGCAACGCTCGCAGCTGCTGCGCCAGAGTCACCTGTTCAGCCAGACCGAAGACATCGCCAACCTCGGTGGCTGGGTGCTCGAAGTCGGCGACTACAGCATGTTCTGGAGTGATGGCTGCTACCGCATCGTCGAGCGTGACATCCACCTGGGGCCACCCCGTTTCGAGCAGGCGCTGCACTACTTCGACACGCCGAGCCAGGCGCTGATAATGCAGACCCTGCAGGCTGCGCTGGGCGGGCTCGACGAGATCGACCTCGAACTGCATCTTGCAGCGCGCCTCGGCGGGCGCCTGGTACGCGTGCGCGGCATGGCCGAGCGCGATGAGGATGGCAGCCTGATGCGCATCTACGGCGTGGTGCAGGACATCAGCGAGCGCAAGCGCACCGAGTCGCAGCTGCGCGAGCGCGACGAGCGCCTGCGTCTGTTCTTCGAGGCGCCGCTGATCGGCATGGCACTGACCAGTCAGAGTTTCGGCTGGGAAGAGATCAACCAGAAACTGTGCAGCATTCTTGGGCGCAGCCGCGATGAAGTGCTGGCCAGCAGCTGGCAGCAACTCTCGCACCCGGACGATCTGCCGGCCGAGCAGGCCAGTGTCGAACAGGTACTGCTGGGCAACAGCGAAGGTTTCGAGATGGACAAGCGCTTCCTGCGCGCCGACGGCCAGGTGGTGTTCACCCGCGTCAGCCTGCGTGCGGTGCGCGGTGGCAGTGGGCGGCAGAGCGTATTCCTGCTGCTGGTCGAGGACATCAGCGCACGTCACCAGGCCGAGGCGCGCTATCGCACCCTGGTCGAGCATGCGCCCGAGGCGATTCTGTTGTTCAACCCCGATGGCGGCATCGTCGAGTGCAACGAGAACGCGCTGCGGCTGTTCCGTTATCGCCGCGAAGAGCTGCTCGGCCGGTCGATCCAGAGCATCAGCCCGTTGCGCCAGGCTGATGGCCGCCTGTCCTCCCGTGCCGGTAAGGCGTTCATGCGCCAGGCCGTGGCCGGTGAGGCGCCGGTGTTCGAGTGGACGCACCGCGACAGTGCCGGGCGCCAGCTGCCGTGCGAGGTGCGTCTGGTGCGCATGCCGGGCGAGGGATTGTTGATCCGCGCCAGCGTCACCGATATTTCCGAGCGCCAGCGCTACCAGCGCGAGATCGAGCGCCTGGCCTACAGCGACGAGCTGACCGGTCTGCCCAATCGCCGTCTGCTGCTCGATCGTCTGCAACACGCCATGGACCGGGAGAATCGCGAGGGCAGCCTGGGCGCGCTGCTGTTCATCGACCTGGATCATTTCAAGACGGTCAACGACAGCCTCGGCCATCTGGTCGGCGATGCTCTGCTGGTGGAAGTGACCACGCGCCTGGCCCGCGAGCTGCGCACCGAGGACACCCTGGCGCGGCTGGGCGGAGACGAGTTCGTGGTGCTGCTCGAAGCCCTGGGCAGCGAGGCACAGGCGGTGGCCGAGCATGCTGCCGCAGTGGGGGAGAAGCTGTTGCGCGGGCTGCAGGGCAGTTGCCTGATTGACGGGCATGAGCTGGCGATCAGCGCCAGCATCGGCATCGCCCTGCATCCGATGGGGCTGCAACATGCCTCGGACATTCTCAAGCAGGCTGACACTGCCATGTATCGGGCCAAGCACGCCGGGCGCAACGCCCTGCATTTCTTCGCGCCGGAGATGCAGGCTGCCATCGACCAGCGGCTGCAGTTGCAGGGCGAACTGCGCCAGGCCATCGCCCGCCAGCAGTTGCAGCTGGTGTTCCAGCCGCAGTTGATGCTGGCCGATGACTCGCTGGCCGGTGCCGAGGTGCTGCTGCGCTGGATGCACCCTGAGCGCGGCGAGATCGCGCCGGATCAGTTCATCCCGCTGGCGGAGGAAACCGGGCTGATCCAGGACATCGGCCGGTGGGTGCTGGAGCAGGCCTGCGCGGCCCTGGCGCGCTGGCAGGCGCAGTGGCCGCAGCTGGTGCTGGCGGTCAACCTCAGCCCGCGCGAGCTGCGCCAGGCCGGCTGCGTCGAGCGGGTCGAGCAGTGCCTGCGTGATCACGGGGTACCGGCGCATGCTCTGGAGTTGGAAATCACCGAGGGCGTGCTGCTCGAAGACGTCGAACGCTGCATCGGCAACATGCAGCGACTCAAGGCGCAGGGCGTGCGCTTCGCCATCGACGACTTCGGCACCGGTTACTCGTCGCTCACCTACCTCAAGCGTCTGCCGCTGGACCGGCTGAAGATCGACCGCAGTTTCGTCGCCGATCTGGACGGTGCAGCGAGCGGGCGCATGCTGGTGCAGACCATCCTGATGATCGCACGCAACCTGGATCTGGAATGCGTGGCCGAAGGCATCGAGCAGGACAGCCAGCTGGCATTTCTGCGTGAGCAGGGTTGCGCGATGGGCCAGGGCTATCTGTTCGGCCGGCCGATGAAGGAGGCCGAGTTTCTCGCCTGGATGCAGGCGCGCCCGCGCTGAGCTGCGCTACCAGCTCAGGCTGTTGTCGCCGAGCCGCGCCTGCTGGCCGTAGGGCCAGGGGAAATTGCTGTCGCCATGGCCGCTGGGCAGGTCGCCATACAGCGGCACGCCCAGCGGTGCCACGTATTCGCCGATGATCTGCTCCAGGCTGTGATGCACCCCGCGCCGTGGGCAGTCGGTGAAGCTGCCCAGGCACACCGCGCGCGGCTTTCTCCCGGCGAAGCTGTGCAGCAGTTGCCAGAAGCTGCGCTCCAGGCGGTAGTAAGGCTCGCCGACGTCTTCCAGGATCAGGATCGAATCTTCGGCCAGACGCATTTCGGCGCCTGTGCCGCAGGCGCTGGCCAGGGCCGTGAGGTTGCCGCCCTGCAGGGTGCCTGCGATGGCATGGCGCGGGCCGCTGATATGACGCAGCGGCAGCTGTCGATGTTCGCCCTCGAGCATGCTCCATAGCGCCTGCATCGAGGCCAGCCGTTCACGCTGGCCGGTGGGCACCGACAGCATCTGATGGCCGAGCGCCGTGGCCACCGGGCCATGAATCGCCGGCAAGCCCTGCTGGGCGAAGGCTTCGAGCAGGATCGACAGATCGGAGAAGCCGATCAGCGGGCGCGAACTGGCCTGGCGCAGCAGCGCCCAATCGATTTCCGCCACCAGTTGCGCGCAGCCGTAACCGCCACGCAGGCACCAGACGGCGGCAATATCGGGCAGGGTGAAGGCCTGGTGCAGATCCTCCAGGCGCTGCTCCGGCGTACCGGCGAGGTAGCGGTGGCGGGCGTGCACATGCCGGCCCAGGTGGTAGCGCACGCCCAGCACGTCGAGCTGTGCCAGGGTCGCTTCCAGTACGTCTTCGGCAACGGCCGCCGCGGGGGCGATCAGCGCCAGGCGGCCGGCGAACGTTCGGTTCATCCGCGGCCCTTGGTGCGGGTCTGGCCGGGCTCGGCGTGTTTTTCCAGATGCTGGATGATCATGCCGGCGACGTCCTTGGCGGTGGTGGTCTCGATGCCTTCCAGGCCCGGCGAGGAATTGACCTCCATCACCAGCGGCCCGTGGTTGGAGCGCAGGATGTCGACCCCGGCGACGTTCAGGCCCATCACCTTGGCCGCGCGCACCGCGGTCATGCGTTCTTCCGGGGTGATCTTGATCAGGCTGGCGCTGCCGCCGCGGTGCAGATTGGAGCGAAATTCGCCGGCCTTGGCCTGGCGCTTCATCGCGGCGATCACCTTGTCGCCGACCACGAAGCAGCGGATGTCGGCACCGCCGGCCTCCTGGATGTATTCCTGGACCATGATGTCCTGCTTGAGGCCGAGGAAGGCCTCGATCACCGACTCGGCCGCCTTGGTCGTCTCGGCCAGCACCACGCCCATGCCCTGGGTGCCTTCCAGCACCTTGATCACCAACGGCGCGCCACCGACCATCTGAATCAGGTCGGGAATGTCGTCGGGGGAGTGGGCGAAGCCGGTCACCGGCAGGCCGATGCCCTTGCGCGACAGCAGCTGCAGGGCGCGCAGCTTGTCGCGCGAGCGGCTGATGGCCACCGACTCGTTGAGCGGGTAGACGCCCATCATCTCGAACTGGCGCAACACCGCGCAGCCATAGAAGGTCACCGAGGCGCCGATGCGCGGAATCACCGCATCGAAACCCTCCAGCGGCTGGCCGCGGTAGTGGATCTGTGGCTTGTGACTGGCGATGTTCATATAGGCGCGCAGGGTGTCGATCACCACCATTTCATGGCCCCGCTGCTGCCCGGCCTCTACCAGGCGGCGGGTGGAATACAGACGCGGGTTGCGCGACAGCACGGCGATCTTCATTGGGCACCTGGAAGGGCAGAGGAGAGTGAGGGTTTGTCCTGCACGTAGCTGAGCGCAGGATTGACCACCAATTGGCCGGTGATCAGCGCCTTGGAACCGAGTAATACGCGATAACGCATGGTCTTGCGACAGGCCAGGGTGAATTCCACCGGCCACAGGCGATCGCCCAGGGCCAGGTTAGTACGGATCACATAGCGGCTCTGCGCCTGGCCGTTGGAGCTCTTGATACGCTTGACCGACACCAGCGGCGCCTCGCAGCGATGACGGCGCTGCACCTGGGTGCCGAGGTAGGCGGTGAAGCGCACCCAGTCCTCGCCGTCACGCTGGAATGGCTGGATATCGCTGGCGTGCAGGCTGGAGGTACTGGCGCCGGTGTCGATCTTGGCGCGCAGGCCGATGATGCCGAGCTCGGGCAGATTGATCCACTCACGCAGGCCGATCACGCTGAGCTGGTCGAAGGTCTTCAAGGTGAGAGTGTCCCCTGCGGCGTACAACGCCTATGATTCCGCGCATTCTAGTTGTGTCGTGTGACAACTGCATCCGCCCTGCGTGCGAATGCCCAACCCCTTCAGAGTGTGAGATGAGCGAAAAAGACGACGACAAGGTACGCCTGGACAAATGGCTGTGGGCGGCGCGCTTCTACAAGACCCGAGCCCTGGCCAAAGCCGCTATAGAAGGTGGCAAGGTGCATCACCGCGGCGACCGCTGCAAGCCGGGCAAGGAGCCGAAGGTCGGCGACGAGTATGTACTGCGCACCGGCTTCGATGAACGCACGGTGGTCGTGCTGGCGCTCTCCAGCGTGCGCCGCGGCGCGCCCGAGGCGCAATTGCTGTATCGCGAAACCGAAGAGAGCATCGCCCGCCGCGAACAGGCTGCAGCGATGCGCAAGGCCGGCGCTATGGGCGTACAGACCGATGGCCGGCCGAGCAAGAAGCAGCGCCGGCAGATCCACCAGTTCAACGAGCATCAGGAGGGTGGCATGCGCCATCCCTGGGCCGACGAGGAATAGCAGCATTGGAAAAGCTGTGGGAGCGGACTTGCCCGCGAGTATGGTTGCGCGGTTGTAAGGCTGTGCTGAAGAGCGGCTTCAACGCAGCATGCCCATCGACCGAATCAGTAGTGGGGGCTACCAGGATAGCGGGCTCTTGTGGGGGCGGACTTGTCCGCGAATATGGCGGCGCGGTTGTCTCAGGCTGTGCTGAAAAGCAGCGTCAACGCAGCATGGGCGTCGACCGGGGCAATGGTGGTGCTACCGGAAAGCTTCGCGGACAAGCCCGCTCCCACAGGTAGGCGCTGGGCCGAGGCCCGTAGTCGCATCGCCCACTACCACCCGGACGACCCAGGGTGGCAGTGAGGCCAGACCCTCAGTGCCCGCTGACGATGCTCATGCGGCCCAGCAGCGGCAGCTTGGCCAGGCGTGAGGTGATCGGCAGGGTAATTTTCTCCAGCCATTCGCTGGCGTGATAACCCAGCGGGGTGTAGCAGCTCCAGGCCAGGGCCAGCAGGCTGAGGAGCACGCCACCGACGAAGGCGTCCGCTCCCCAATGGGCACCGGCCACCAGGCGCGGGAGAATGCCGATCACGCTAATGGCCCAGACCAGCGCCAGACGCCAGCCGCGGGCGAAGAAACTCATGAAATAGGTCCAGATCAGCAGCACCGAAGCGTGATCGCCGGGGAAGCTGCGGCTGGCGCTGTCCTTCAGGTCCCAACGTTCTTCCCAGGCCGGGAACATTTCCGTCAGACGCGCACTGCCGTCCACCACCAGCGACGGGCTGGCGTGCTGCCAGCCCATGTATTCGACCAGGTCGGCGAACAGCACGCGCATCAGCAGCATCACCGTCAGAGCGACGAGGAAGGCAAACAGCGCGCGGCGCACCTGGACACCGGTGAAGATCAGGTCGGCCTTGAGCATCACTGCCAGCATCACCACGCCGACCCCGGCGTCGACCGGGCGCATGCTGCCGATGGCCCAGATATGCGCCCACAGGCCGCCAGCATGTACCGGGTCGTTGAGCAGCTTGAACAGCCACAGGTCGAAGCCGTTCCACAGCTCGCGCGTGGGCTGCCACAACCAGCTGGCGAGCAGCACGAGGGCCACGATATGGCAGACCAGCATGGCGCGGGGATGCCAGTGGCGATTGATGAACGTGCTCGACATGGGATGTCCCTTTGCAGATATGTAACAGGCGTACTCAGGCGCGCGGATGATAGGCAGGGCTGACGCCAGTACAAGGGCAGTAGCGCAATCGTTCAGTCGAGGTTCAGGGGGCGGGATTGGTCACGAGAGCCACATCACATGACGTTCGGGCCTTGGTTGTGTCGGCATTTGTGCATAAAATCGCCAGCCTTTCAGACCCTGGGCCAGCCGCTATGAACGACTTCAGTCAACGTTTCCTGTTCGACGACACCGATGTGCGTGGGGAGATGGTCGCGCTACGCGAGAGCTATGCCCATGTGCTGGCCAAGCACGCCTACCCGCAGCCGGTGGCGCAACTGCTGGGCGAGATGATGGCTGCCGCCGCGTTGCTGGTCGGTACGCTGAAGTTCGACGGCCTGCTGGTGCTGCAGGCCCGCGCTGAAGGCCCGCTTTCGCTGCTGATGGTGGAGTGCTCCAGCGCCCGCGAGCTGCGCGGCATCGCCCGCTACGAGGCCGAACAGATCGGCGCCGATGCCGACCTGCAAAGCCTGATGCCCAATGGCGTGCTGGCCATCACCATCGACCCGACCCACGGTCAGCGTTACCAGGGCATCGTCGACCTGGAGGGTGTGGACCTGGCCGAGTGCCTGTCCAACTACTTCGCCAGCTCCGAGCAACTGCCGACCCGCTTCTGGCTCAAGGCTGACGGCCAGCGCGCCCGTGGCCTGCTGCTGCAACAGCTGCCGGCGCATCACCAGACCGAGGCCGAGGAGCGTGCCGAGAGCTGGAACCATGTGCTGACCCTGGCCGACACCCTGACCGCCGAAGAACTGCTCGGTCTGGACAACCCGACCCTGCTGCATCGTCTTTACCACGAAGAAAACGTTCGCCTGTTCGATGAGCAGCCGCTGCAGTTCCGCTGCAGCTGTTCGCGCGAGCGCTCCGCCAGTGCCCTGGCCAGCCTCGGCCAGGCCGATGCCGAACTGCTGCTGGCCGAGCAGGGCGGCAGCGTGGTGATCGATTGCCAGTTCTGCAACGAGCGCTATGCCTTCGACGCCGCCGATATCGCTCAGCTGTTCGCCGGTGCCGGTAGCGAAGCGCCGTCGCAGACCCGCCATTGATGAACTTTTCTGATCGATAGCCGTTCTCTATCGGAGCGGAGGCTGCCAAGCAGTTCGCTTTTCTGGCATACTCCCGCGACTTTTTTACCGTGTAGTGCAGTTGCCCCTGCACTACACAACGTTCGGAAGACTCGGCCAGCGGCCGACGGGGACCCTCATGACGCAAGCCAACAACGCCGTGTACACCGACATCAGCGCCGCGCAACTGGTCGAAGAAGCCATTCGCCGCGGTGAAGGGGAACTGGCCGCCAACGGCGCGCTGGTCGTACGCACCGGTCATCGCACTGGCCGCTCGCCGGCTGATCGTTTCATCGTTCAGGAGCCGAGCACCGAGGCGCAGATCGCCTGGGGCAACATCAACCGTCCGTTCCCGGCCGACAAGTTCGACGCCCTGTGGGATCGCGTCGCTGCCTTCAACGATGCCCAGGAACACTTCGTTTCCCACGTGCATGTTGGCTCCGCCGAAGAGCACTACCTGCCGGTGAAGATGACCACTGCCACCGCCTGGCAGAACCTGTTCGGCCGTCAGCTGTTCATCAACCCGAGCGTCTACAACCCGTCGGCCAAGGCCGAGTGGCAGATCCTCAACGTCGCCAACTTCGAGTGCGTGCCTGAGCGTGACGGCATCAATTCCGATGGCTGCGTGATCATCAACTTCGCTGCCAGGAAAGTGCTGATCGCCGGCATGCGTTACGCCGGTGAAATGAAGAAGGCCATGTTCTCCGTGCAGAACTTCCTGCTGCCGGAAAAAGACGTGCTGCCGATGCACTGCGCCGCCAACATCGGCGAAGAAGGCGACGTGACCCTGTTCTTCGGCCTGTCCGGCACCGGCAAGACTACCCTGTCCGCCGACGAGTCGCGTTACCTGATCGGTGACGACGAACACGGTTGGGGCGAAGGCGTGGTGTTCAACATCGAAGGCGGCTGCTACGCCAAGTGCATCGACCTGTCCGAGAAGAACGAGCCGGTGATCTGGAAAGCCATTCAGTTCGGCACCGTGCTGGAGAACGTCGTGCTCGACGACGCCCGCACCCCGGATTACGCCGACGACAGCCTGACCCAGAACAGCCGCGCGGCCTACCCGCTGGAGTACGTCGAGAAGCGCAGCGAGAAGAACCTGGGCGGCGAGCCGAACGCCGTTATCTTCCTGACCTGCGACCTGACTGGCGTACTGCCGCCGGTGTCGATCCTCAACAACGAGCAGGCGGCCTACCACTTCCTGTCCGGCTACACCGCGCTGGTCGGTTCCACCGAAATGGGTTCGGGCGGCGGCATCAAGTCGACCTTCTCCACCTGCTTCGGCGCGCCGTTCTTCCCGCGTCCGGCTGGCGTCTACGCCGAGCTGCTGATCAAGCGCATCAACGCCTTCGGCTCCAAGGTCTACCTGGTCAACACCGGCTGGACCGGCGGTGGCTACGGCGTCGGCAAGCGTTTCAACATCCCCACCACCCGTGGTGTGATCGCTGCCATCCAGAGCGGCGCGCTGATCGGTGCCGAGACCGAGCACCTGCCGATCATCAACCTGGACGTGCCGAAGGCCGTTCCGGGCGTCGAGACCAACCTGCTCAACCCGCGCAACACCTGGACTGACAAGAACGCCTACGACGAAGCCGCCAAAGGCCTGGCCAAGCTGTTCATCGACAACTTCCAGAAGTTCGATGTCAGCGAAGCGATCAAGAACGCCGGCCCGCAGCTGTAAGCTGAGCCGCGTTCTCTGACAAAGCCGCCTTCGGGCGGCTTTGTCGTTGGTGGGCCATGAGCAGGCGTAGGGCGGGTGAAACCCGCCATGGCCGGAGCGGCGGGTTGCACCCGCCCTACGAGACTGCGGTCACGCTCTTGTAGGAGCGAATTTATTCGCGATCCTCCTGCGAGTACGGCGTGAGCCCTTTTCGCGGATAAATCCGCTGCTACAGGCTAGGCGCAGGCTGCGTGATGCTCTTGTGGGAGCGAATTTATTCGCGATCATCCTGCGAGCACGGCGCGGGCCCTTTCGCGGATAAATCCGCTCCTACAGGCTAGGCGCGGGCTGCGTGAAGCTCTTGTAGGAGCGAATTTATTCGCGATCCTCCTGCGAGCACGGCGCGCGCCCTTTTCGCGGATAAATCCGCCCCTGCCGGCCTCGGCACACCCGATGCGAAAGGAACCCCGAACTGCATCCGGGCTACGACTTTCCTCACTTTGCCGTTATGGTGAGGGCTCATTCGGCGGTCAACGGAGTGACAGCGCATGTCCACCCTCAAACGCGTCTTCGGTTTCGATCAGCTGCGCTCCGGCCAGGAAACGGTGATCAGCGCCGTGCTCGCCGGTCGCTCGGCGGCGGCGATCTTTCCTACCGGCTCGGGCAAGTCGCTGTGCTATCAGCTGCCGGCCCTGCACCTGCCGCACCTGACCCTGGTGATCTCACCGCTACTGGCGTTGATGCAGGATCAACTGGCGTTCCTGCATGCCCATGGCATCGCAGCGGCCAGCATTGATTCGGCGCAAAGTCGGGAGCAGGCGGCCGAGGTCATGAACCGCGCGCGCAGCGGTGAGCTGAAGATCCTGATGATCTCGGTGGAGCGCCTGAAGAACGAGCGCTTTCGCAATTTCATCGCCCAGGTGCCGATCTCCCTGTTGGTGGTCGACGAGGCGCACTGCATCTCCGAGTGGGGTCATAACTTCCGCCCGGACTACCTCAAGCTGCCCGACTATCAACGCCAGTTCGGCATCGATCAGGTGCTGCTGCTCACCGCCACGGCGACGCCCAAGGTGATCGCCGACATGCGTGAGAAATTCGCCATCGCCGAGGCCGATGTGGTCACCACCGGCTTCTACCGGCCCAACCTCAACCTGCTGGTCGAACCGGTGCCTGGCGGCGCCAAGATGCAGCGCCTGCAGCAATGGCTGGCGCCGCGACGCGGCCAGGCGAGCATCGTCTACGTCACCCAGCAGAAGACTGCCGAGCAGGTCGCCGAGCGCCTGGCGCGTGACGGTCTGGCCGTCAGCGCATACCACGCCGGCATGGCTCATGAGGTTCGCGAGTCGATCCAGCGCCGCTTCATGGCCGGCGAGCTGGAGTGCATCGTTGCCACCATCGCCTTCGGCATGGGCATCGACAAGCGTGACATCCGCAACGTGGTGCACTTCGACCTGCCCAAGTCGGTGGAGAACTACAGTCAGGAAATCGGTCGCGCCGGACGCGACGGCCAGGCCTCGGACTGTCTGGTGCTGGCCAGCCGCGACGGCCTCAGCGTGCTGGAGAACTTCGTCTACGGCGATACCCCGGAACTCGCCGGCATCCGCGTCGTGCTCGACGACCTGCGTGCGGTCGGCACGGGCGGGCAGTGGGAGCTGATGCTCGGGCAGCTGTCCGAGCAGAGCAATATCCGTGCGCTGCCGCTCAAGACCCTGCTGGTGCAGCTGGAGTTGCGCGGCATCATCGCGCCGCGCTATGCCTACTTCGCCGAGTATCGCTTCAAGCTGTCGCTGGACGACGAGGCCTTGCTGGCGCAGTTCGAGGGCGAGCGGCGCCAGTTCGTCGAGGCGATTCTGGCGTGCTCAAAACGGGCGCGTACCTGGTCGACGCTGGACTTCGACGCGCTGTACCAGCACTACGGCGCCGAGCGCGCGCGCGTGGTCAAGGCGCTGGATTACTTTCAGGAAAAGGGCTGGCTGGAGCTGGAAAGCAAACAGATGACCGAGGTCTATGTTGTGCTCGACGGCGGTTTTGATCTGGAGACACTGGCCAACGATCTGCACGCGCACTTTCGCGCCCACGAGGCCAGCGAGATTGCCCGTATCCAGGCCATGCTCGCGCTGTTCGAAAGCAACGAGTGCCTGAGCCGCCGCCTGGCGCTGTATTTCGGCGACGATCAGGCGCCCGAGCGTTGTGGTCATTGTTCGGTGTGCCGCGGACAGGTCGCCACGTTGCCGCAACCGCCCGAACTGCCACCTCTGAGCGGACGGGATGCACAGGCGCTGTGCGCCGCTTTCATCGAGAAGCATCGGCAGTACGCCGGGCACGAACCGAGCCACGAGTGCCTGACGCGTTTTCTCTGTGGCGTGACCACGCCTCTGCTCACCAAGCTCAAGGCGCGCCAGTTGGCCGGTTTCGCTGCGCTGGAAGACTACCCCTACGCCGAGGTGCGCGACTGGCTACAGGGCGTTTAGCCAGAGAGCACAAATTTTGGGAGGGGCTGCTGCGACGCTCGCGCGGTAGCGATCAGCGCCGCGCCGTCGCCGCTGAAGCGCCTCCCACGGAGTAAGGTTTGTCCACCCGTCAATCAGCGGCTGCGCTGCCCTTCGGCCAGCGTCCAGTCCACCAACTCCCGGGCCAGGCGATCGCCGGCCTGGCCGAACGCCGCCACCACCGCAGTCATCGCGGTATCGCTCGCCGCCTGGCTGGCGCTGAAGCGACGGCTGGCGATGATCTGCTGGCTGCGCGTATCGACCAGGCTGACCTCGAGGCGGATCAGCGCGTGGGGGACGCCGTCACGGTATTCGCTGTGGAAGCTGCGCAGGTCGCTGACCAGTTCCAGGTCGGCTTGCAGGCGCTGGTCCTCGTTGCTCAGCGCCTGAATCCGGCCGTCATCCTGAAACGCGTCGAGCAGGCGGCTGCGCAGCAGCTGCGGCGTGCGCTCGCTCCAGCGTACGCCCTGATAGGTGTTGACCAGGCCAGGCTCGGGCAGCACGACGATGCGGGTGCCGTCGAGCAACTGGCTGCTGACCGGGCTGTTCACCCGCAATGACCAGTCGACGCGTTGCGTCTGGGCCGGCAGCGCGCTGCCCGGCAGCAGGTAGATATCCAGCGGTTCGCTCTGCGGCAGGAGCGAGCAGGCGCTGAGCAGGGCGGCAGCCAGCAACAGGGTGAGATGCTTCANNGATGCTTCATGGTTGGAACTCCTTGATGCTGTCGCTGCGCAGCAGGTAGCCGCTGGGGTCCTGCTCAAGGCGGCGAGAGAAACCGCGCAGGGCGCCGAGGGTTTCGCGCAGCTCGCTGATCGTCGGGCCCAGATTGCCAAGGCCCTGCATGCCGCTGTCCAGCGCGCCGCGGTTGTTCTGCAGCAATTGCTCGATATTGCGGCTGCTGCGCTCCAGCGAGGCCATCAGGCGCTCGGCGTTCTCCAGCACCTGGCTGCCCTGATCGTCGAGCAGGCGATTGGCCGTGCGCATCAGTTCGGCGGCTTCCTGGGTGGCGACGCCGACCTGCTGCAGTGCGGCGCTGAGTTCGTCACGCTGCCCGGCGATGCCGGCGGTGACCTGCTCGAGGTTCTCCAGGGTGCGTGACACGCGCTCGGCGTTCTCGCGCGAGAGCATGCGGTTGGCGCGGTTGAGCAGGCGGGTGATGTTGCTGACCAGGTCCTCGCCGTTGGCCATCAGCCGTGAGAGCGGCGAGCGGTCGGCGATGATGATCCCGGGCTGGCCATCCTTGCCCTCCAACGGCGGACTCTCGGGGCTGCCGCCGTGCAGCTGGATGACCGCGAGGCCGGTGATGCCCGTGATCGCCAGGCGTGCGCGGGTATCCTCCTTGATCGGTGTCTGGCCGACAACACGGATGCGTGCGCGTACGGTGCGCGGGTCATCGGGATCGAGGCCGAGGCTGATCACATCGCCGATCTTGATGCCGCTGTATTGTACCGCGCTGCCCTGTGACAGGCCGGTGACTGCCTCGTTGAAGATCACCTCATAATCAGTCACGGCGCTGTCCGCCCCGGCCCTGTTCAGCCACAGGCCGAACAGCAGCGCAGCGCCGACCGTGAGCACGGTGAACAGGCCGATCAGTACGTGATGGGCTCTGGGTTCCATTCATTGACTCCCTGCCGCCGTAGCGGCCTGTGCGGCCGCGCGTCCGCGCGGGCCGTGAAAATATTCCTGGATCCAGGCATCGTCGGTGGCAGCCACCACGTCCAGGCGGTCGGCCACCAACACCTTTTTCTGCGCCAGCACCGCGACGCGATCACAGATGCTGTAGAGCGTGTCCAGGTCGTGGGTCACCAGAAATACACTCAGACCCAGGCTGTCGCTGAGGGTGCGGATCAATTGGTCGAAGGCCGCCGCGCCAATTGGGTCGAGGCCGGCGGTGGGCTCGTCGAGGAACAGAATGTCCGGGTCGAGCGCCAGGGCGCGGGCCAGCGCAGCTCGTTTGACCATGCCGCCGGACAGCGAACTGGGGTATTTGCTGCCGGCATCCTGGGGCAGGCCGGCCAGGGCGATCTTGACCCGCGCCAGGCGCTCGGCCGCGGCGCGCGACAGGCCGGCATGCTCGATCAACGGCAGGGCGATGTTCTCGCTGACCGTCAGCGAGGAAAACAGCGCACCGCGCTGGTAGAGCACGCCGAAGCGCCGCTCCAGCTGTGAGCGGCGTTCGGCCGGCAGGTTCAGCAGCTCCTCGCCGAACACCCGCACGGTCCCCGCGTTGGGCCAGCGCAAACCGACGATGCTGCGCAGCAGCACCGACTTGCCGGTTCCCGAGCCGCCGACCACGCCGAGAATCTCGCCGCGATACAGGTCGAAATCCAGATGTTCGTGTACTACCTGGCTGCCGAAGCGGTTGCTCAGATCGCGTACCTCGATGATCTTGTCCCGGCTCACCAGCCCATCTCCATCAGGAACAGTGCGGCCAGGGCGTCGAGCAGGATGACCACGAAGATCGACTGCACCACCGCCGAGGTGGTGTGTTCACCCACCGATTGTGCGCTGCCGCTGACCTTGAAGCCTTCCAGGCAGCCGATCAGGGCGATCAGGAAAGCGAAAATCGGCGCCTTGAGCAGGCCGACCAGGAAATGCCGCAGCAGGTCGCTGTCCTGCAGGATCGACAGGTACATGGCCGTCGGAATATCCAGAGCTACGGCGCACACCAGACCGCCGCCGAGTATGCCGCTGAGCATGGCGATGAAGGTCAGGATCGGCAGGGCGATGAGCATGGCGAACACGCGCGGCAGCACCAGCAGTTCGACGGGGCTCAGGCCCAGGGTGCGAATGGCGTCGATCTCCTCGTTGGCCTTCATCGAGCCGATCTGCGCGGTGAAGGCGCTGGCGGTGCGCCCGGCCATCAGGATCGCGGTCAGCAGTACGCCGAATTCGCGCAGGAAGGAAAAGGCCACCAGGTTCACTGTGTAGATGGTGGCGCCGAAGTCGGCGAGGATGGTGGCGCCGAGGAAGGCCACCACGGCACCGACCAGAAAGGTCAGCAGGGCGACGATGGGCACGGCATTCAGCCCGCACTGTTCCAGATGCGCGGCCAGCGAAGTCAGGCGCCAGCGCGTGGGGCGCACCAGGATCGCCAGCATGCTGACCAGGGTCAGGCCCATGAAGCCGAGCAGCGCCCGGCCCTGGTGCCACATGCTCTCGACGACTTCGCCGATGTGGCCGAGCACTTCACGCAGTACGGATGGCTCCGGCGCGGGCTGCGCTTGTGCGCTTTCGGCCATGGCGTTGGCCACCGTCAGCAGCAAGGCGCGGCGTTGCTCGCCGATATCGGCCTGCTGCGTGAGCTGATGCAGGCGTTCACTGCCGAACAGCTGCACCAGCAGCGCCGCACCGGCTGTATCCAGCGCGGTCAGTTCGCCGAGGTCGACGTTCTCCTCGCCGCGCAGGCGTTCGCGCAGCGCCAGCACCTGGGGTTCAAGCTGGCTGTAGTGGGCCAGCGTCCAGTCGCCACCGAGCCGCAGGCCGCTGGCGGCGTCCGTGCTGCTGGTGTGCTGCGAGGTCAGGTAGGGTGTGGTCATCGCCACAGCTTAGCGCCGCACGGGCGTGTCAGGCCAGTCATGCCGCTCGGGGATGTGAGTGGCGCGGCGAATCGGCCGCCTGACCCCGGCGAAGATCGAATGGCAGCCGCATAGGCTAAGGTGATGCTCATTGTCCCGAGCCGAGCGAGGCTGAGTCATGTCCGTCGAACATCTGGATGTCCTGATCATCGGTGCCGGCCTGTCCGGTATCGGCGCCGCCTGCCACCTCAAGCGGCTGTGCCCGGCCAAGCGTTTCGCCATTCTCGAAGGGCGCGAGGCCATGGGCGGCACCTGGGATCTGTTCCGTTATCCGGGCATCCGCTCCGACTCGGACATGTACACCCTCGGCTATAACTTCAAGCCCTGGAGCGACCCGCAAGCCATCGCCGACGGGCCGTCGATACGCCGTTACATTCAGGAAACCGCGGCCGAACATGGCATCGACCGCTCGATTCGCTATCGGCACAAGGTGCTCGAGGCCAATTGGTGCAGTGCCAGCGCCACCTGGCGGTTGCGGGTGCAGCGCGGCGAGGAAGACGAGCCGCTGCGCATCAGCTGCCAGTTCCTGATGATGTGCACCGGCTACTACCGCTACGAGGCCGGCTACACCCCCGAGTTCGCCGGGCGCGAGGACTATCAGGGCGCCTTCATCCATCCGCAGTTGTGGCCCGAAGGCTTCGACTACAGCGGCAAACGCGTACTGGTGATCGGCAGCGGCGCCACGGCGGTGACCCTGGTGCCGGCTTTGGCCGAGCGCGCGGCGCAGGTGACCATGCTGCAACGCTCGCCCAGTTACGTGATCAATCTGCCGCAACGTGATGGGCTGTCCAATGCGCTGCGCCGGGTGTTGCCGGAAACGTGGGTGTATCGCCTGGCGCGCGGGCGCAACGTGACCTTGCAGCTGGCTTTTTACAAGCTGGCCAAGCGCTTCCCCAACCTGGTGCGGCGGATACTCCTTGGGCTGGTGCGGCGCCAATTGGGCGAGCGCGTCGACCTGCGCCACTTCAGCCCCCGCTACAAGCCCTGGGACCAGCGCGTCTGCGCGGTGCCGGATGGCGATCTGTTCCGCGTGCTGCGCCAGGGCAAGGCGCAGGTGGTCACTGCCGAGATCGAGCGTTTCACTGCCCAGGGCGTGCGGCTCAAGGGCGGCGAAGAGCTGGCTGCAGATGTCATCGTCAGTGCCACCGGCCTGCAGTTGCAGCTGTTCGGTGGTATCGCCGTGCAGGTCGATGGTGTGCCCTTCGAAGCGCCGAAGAGCATGGGTTACCGCGGCATCATGCTGCGCGACCTGCCCAACCTGGCGGTGGTGATGGGCTACACCAACGCCAGTTGGACGCTCAAGGCCGATCTTTCCAGCGAGTACTTCTGCCGCCTGATCAATCATCTGGACGCCATCGGCATGCGCCAGGTGACTCCGTGCGACAGTACCGGCAGCGTCCGCCCGGAGCCCTTCCTCGACCTGCAGTCAGGCTATATCGAGCGGGCCTCGCACCTGTTGCCGGCGCAGGGCGACCGGGTGCCGTGGAAGCTGCATCAGAACTATCTGCTCGACCTGGCACTGCTGCGCTACGGCAAGCTGGAAGACGACCATCTGGTTTTCTCCGCGCCTCGGCAAGCGCCGCAAGCGGCGTTGGTGCAGCCCTGATTCGTCGCGGCCTATAGCGAATGTCCTACAAAATATTACACAATCGCGCCGCTTACTTTCCTGGCAGAGCGCCACTACACTTTTGCGAGCTGCGTCACGGAAGAACAACAAGGCGCCAAGCGCCCCACCAACTAGAGGTCGGCCATGAAGGAACAGCGCCATCTACCCGCACTGCGTGCTCACATCGAGCAACTTCTGAACAAGGGCTGGATCATTTCCAGTCGCAGCCCTTTGATGCTGCAGAACGGCCATCGCTGTTACCTCGTCTCCCACGGCATGCTGATCAGCGAGTCTGCCTCGCACGCAGCCTGAGCGCTTTCCCGACCGCTGCGTCCCAACCCCGCTTGGCGCAGCGGTATTTTGGTTACCGGATATTGCCTCCGCGTCTTGCCTATTTTCTTCTCTTCGCCCCGTGATAAACGGGCTGTCGTCGTCAGTCCGGCCTCTCATCGCGCCTCCGCCCGGAACCCGCTACGGATGTAACGCCTTGGTCTGCGTGTGGTCAGTGCCTATAACCAACCGGTCACTGTGAGAGGAGCCACGCCATGCCCAGTCGTCGTCGAATCCTGCAAGGCAGCGCCAGCCTGACGGCGCTAGCCGCCCTGATGCCCTGGTTGCCATCGTCCGCCTTCGCCTCCGGCACCCTGCAGAGTCGGGCGATTCCCAGCAGCGGAGAGCTGCTACCGGTGGTCGGCCTAGGCACCTCGCGTACCCATGACGTGGCGATGAGCGATGAGGCGCTACAGCCCCTGCGCGAGGTCATGCAGACGCTGGTCAATGGTGGCGCCAGCCTGGTGGATACCGCGCCCAGCTATGGGCGGGCCGAGGCGGTTTGCGGGGCGTTGGCCGCCGAGGACGGCATGCGCAAACGCCTGTTCCTGGCCAGCAAGGTTTCCTCTTCCGGGCGTGCGGCCGGTGAGCGTCAGGTCGAGGCCAGCTTCGCCGCACTGCGCACCGATACCATCGATCTGATGCAGGTGCACAACCTGCAGGACACCAGCACCCAGCTCGGCCTGTTGCGCGAATTGAAGGAGCAGGGCCGGGTGCGCTACATCGGCGTCACCCATTATCTGGATTCTGCTCATGAGCGCCTGCTCGAGGTGCTGCGCAACGAGCCGGTGGATTTCGTCCAGTTCAACTACTCCATCGGCGAGCGCAACGCCGAACGCGAGTTGCTGCCCTACTGCGCTGACAAGGGCATCGCGGTGCTGATCAACCGGCCGTTCCAGCGCTCGGCGCTGTTCGACCGGGTGAAGGGGCAAAACCTGCCCGACTGGGCCGCGGTGGAGCTGGATGTCACCTCCTGGGCGCAGTTGATGCTCAAGTTCATCCTCGCCAATCCAGCAGTGAATGCGGTGATTCCGGCCACCTCCAACCCGCGTTACATGGCTGAAAACCTTCTTGCCGGTCAGGGTCGCATGCCTGACGCGGCGCAGCGCAAGCGCATCATCGAGCTGTTCGCCTGAGATGCAGGCGCTCTCGCGGCGCCTGGCGCGGGCAATCAATGCCGAGGCTGAGGAGCTGGCGGCGGTGCTGGCCGGCTTCGCTCTGTTCTTCTGCCTGTTCGCCGGTTACTTCATGCTGCGGCCGATCCGCGAGGCGATGGGTATCACCGGTGGGGTGCACAACCTGCAGTGGCTGTTCACCGCCACCTTCGTCGTCATGCTGCTGGCGGTGCCGCTGTTCGCCTGGCTCAACTCGAAAGTCCCGCGCATCCATTTCATCGACTGGGTATACGGCTTCTTCTGCCTCAACCTGCTGGCCTTCGTTCTGCTGTTTCGCCTCGATCATGACAGCGTCTGGCTGGCGCGGGTGTTCTACGTGTGGATCTCGGTCTACAACCTGTTCGTTGTTTCTGTGGCCTGGAGCCTGATGGCCGATGTGTTCGACGGCGCCCAGGCGCGTCGGCTGTTCGCCTTCATCGCCGCGGGCGCCAGCGTCGGCGGATTGTGTGGGCCGCTGTTGAGCGCTGCCTTGATCGGTGTGGTGGGCGAGTCCGGGTTGATGCTGATGGCCGCGGCGCTGCTCGGTGCGGCCATGGCGCTCAAGCGCTACCTGATGGCTTGGCGCGAGCGCCAGGGCGCCGGCCGACCCGGCGCGGTGGCCAATGAGAATCCGCGCAGGCCAGTGCCAGGCAACCCATTCAGCGGCCTGACGCGCATGCTCGGCTCGCGTTATCTGTTGGGCATTGGTGCCTTCATCCTGCTGCTGACCTCGGTCAGCACCTTTCTTTACTTCGAGCAGGCGCGCCTGGTTGCCGAGCTGTTCCCGGATCGCGCCGCGCAGGTGCGGGTGTTCGGCATCATCGACTTCGTCGTGCAGGCCGGCGCCCTGACGACGCAGCTGTTCATCACCGGGCGGGTGGCGCAGAAGCTCGGCGTGCGCGTGCTGCTATCGCTGGTGCCGGCGCTGGTCTGCCTGGGCTTTATCGGCCTGGCGCTGGCGCCAACCTTCGCCATGCTGGCGGGGCTGATGATCGTGCGGCGTATTGGCGAATACGCTTTCGTGCGCCCAGGGCGGGAAATGCTCTTCGCCCCGCTCGATGCCGAGAGCAAGTACAAGGCGAAGAACTTTCTCGACACCGTGGTCTATCGCGGCGGCGATGCCCTCAGCGGCTGGGCCAAGGCCGGGCTGGACATGCTCGGCCACGGCGCCTGGCTGGTGGCCATGGTCGGAGCGCTGTGCGCCGCGCTGTGGGGCGTGCTCGGCTGGTACCTGGGCGGCCGCGCGGATCGGCAGGCGCAAGGGTGATCGTCGGGTTGGCGGGTTGCACCCGCCCTACGCAGCCCGTGGCCGCAATTCGATTTGGATAGTCAGGCAAAGTTTTCCCGGATTGCATCCGGGCTACGGGGCGTGCGCACGGCGCAGCGCAGGTAGGGCGGGTGTAACCCGCCGCTGCCGGATTGTATCCGGCCTGCGGGTATCGTTCAGACGTCGTGAACCACCGCGACGATCTCCTCGACCAGCCATTGCAGTGCGGTGTCGCGTTGACGTTGCGCCAGGCTGACCACCTCCAGGTGGAAAGGCCCGATGCTGAAGGGCAGATCGAACAACTGCAGTGGCAGCAGCGTGGCGAAATGCCGGGCCAGGGCGGTGGGCAGCACCGCCGCCAGCTCGCTGCCGGCGACGATATGCGCCGCCTGCAGGTAGTTCGGCGTGGTGTAGAAGATCTGCCGCGACAGCCCCTGTTCGCCCAGCCACTGGTCGACCATGCCGCGCGTCTGCCCGCCATGCACCCAGAGGTGACGCAGGCGCAGGAAGGTGTCCAGATCCAGATTGCCCCGGCGCAGCAGCGGATGTTCGCAGCGAACCGCGAGCTTGAGCGTCTCGCTCATCCAGTGGCGCCGTGCGAAACGCGCCGGCAACTCGTCGAAGCGGCCCAGCACCAGGTCCAGCTCGCCCTTGTCCAGCGCCTCCATCGGCAGGCTGGGGCTGAGGTGGCGAATATCGATGCCGATGCCCGGCGCCTTATGGCTGAGACGGTCGAGCAGACGCGGCATGCACACCAGCTCGACGTAATCGGTGACGGCGATGCGAAAGCGCTGACGGCTTTCGCCTGGCTCGAAGGCCTCGCCAGCGCTCAGGCTCTGTTCCAGCTGACGCAGCGCGCTGCGGATCGGCGCCTCCAGGGCCAGCGCACGCGGTGTCGGCTGCATGCGCCGTCCCACGCGCACCAGCAGCGGATCGCCGAGCAGTTCGCGCAGGCGATTGAGTGCATTGCTCACCGCCGGCTGGCTCAGCGCGAGGCGCTCGGCAGCGCGCGAGACGTTCTGTTCGCGCAGCAGGGCATCGAGTACGCGCAGCAAGTTGAGGTCGAAATTGCTGAAATTCATCTACTGAATATGTCGTATCACAAGACTAAATTTCAAAAATAGTAACGTCTTGCTTATCGTGACCCAAGCTTCTGGGTGCCTTTAAAAACGTAGGCGAGGCAGTCAGCGCAAGGCGAAAACAGGCGAAAAAGCGGAGTTTACGGGTTGTAAATGAGCATTTTGAGCCTGTTTTTAACGCAGCGATGACAACGCAGGTAGTTTTTAAGGGCGCCCAGCCTGTTTGTGCACGAGAGGAACAAAAATGAGCAAAGTCGTCTCGCCGCTTCGCTGTGCCGCCGTGATCGGTGCCGGCACCATGGGCCGCGGTATCGTCATCAGCCTGGCCAATGCCGGCCTGCAGGTGCTGTGGCTGGACAACAACCCGCAGATGGTCGAACAGGGCCTGGCGATGGCCGAGGAAACCTGGGCGCAGAACGTCGCCAAGGGCCGTATCGATGAGGCCGAAGCCGCAGCGCGACGTGCGCGTATCGAGGCGGTGGACGGCTATGCGGCGCTGGCCGATGCCGATCTGGTGATCGAGGCGGTGTACGAGAACCTCGAGCTCAAGCAAAACATCTTCCGCGAGTTGGATGCGGTGATGAAGCCTGGCGCCATCCTCGCCAGCAACACCTCGGCGCTGGATATCGACGCCATCGCGGCCGTCACCTCAAGGCCGGAGGCGGTGCTGGGCCTGCACTTCTTCAGCCCGGCGCACATCATGAAGCTGCTGGAGATCGTCCGCGGTGCGAAGACTGCACCGGCCGTGCTGCAAGCTACCCAGGAACTGGGCGCGCGCATGGGCAAGGTGGCGGTGGTCGCTGGCAACTGCCACGGCTTCATCGGCAACCGCATGCTGCACACCTACGTGCGCGAGGCGCGCATGCTGCTGCTCGAAGGCGCCTGGCCGCACCAGGTGGATGCGGCGCTGCAGAGCTTCGGCTTCGCCATGGGGCCGTTCCGCATGTACGACGTGGTCGGCATCGACCTGGAATGGCGCGCCCGTGAGCTGGCCGGCGAGGGTCAGGACGATCCGGCGGTGCAGGTGGACAACCGCCTGTGCGAGCTCGGTCGCTTCGGCCAGAAAAGCGGCAAGGGCTACTACCTCTATGCGCCCGGCAGTCGACAGGCCGAGCATGACCCGGTTGTCGACGGGCTGGTGCAGATGCAATCGGAGCGCCTCGGCTTCACCCGCCGTGAGATCGGCAACGAGGAGATTCTCGAGCGCTGCCTGCTGGCACTGGTCAACGAGGGGGCGAAGATTCTCGAGGAGAACATCGCCGCCAATAGCCACGACATCGATCTGGTCTATCTCAACGGCTACGGCTTTCCCGTCGAGCGTGGCGGCCCCATGGCCTGGGCCGACGGCGAAGGTGTCGGCGCGATTCGCCAACGGCTGCTGCAACTGGCCGAGCGCTTCGGCGCGCACTGGCAACCGGCGGCGCTGATCGGGCGTCTGGCTGAACAGAACAAGCGTTTCGCTGACGTACGGGAGGGCAGGGTATGACTTATCAGGCGCCATTGCGCGACATGCGCTTCGTGCTGCACGAGCTGTTTGATGCAGCCGCCCATTGCGAGCGCCTGGGCAACGGCCTGGATCGCGAGCTGATCGACGGCGTGCTGGAGGAGGCCGCGGCCTTCGCCGCCGGCGAGGTCGCCCCGCTCAATCGCAATAGCGACGAGGAGGGCTGCCACCTGGAAAACGGCCAGGTCAGTACGCCCAAGGGCTTTGCCGAGGCCTACCGGCAATACGTGGATAATGGCTGGGCGAGCATGACCGGCCCGGTGGAATATGGCGGCCAGGGCTTCCCGCAACTGGTGGCCTTCGCCTTTCATGAGATGCTGATGGGCGCCTCGCTGTCCTTCCGTGTCTATTCCGGGCTGACCGAAGGCGCCGTGCTGGCATTGCACAAGCACGGCAGCGAAACGCTCAAGCAGCAGTACCTGAGCAAGTTGGTCAGCGGCCAGTGGACCGGCACCATGTGCCTGACCGAGCCGCAGGCGGGCACCGACCTGGCGCTGCTGCGCACCCGCGCCGAACCGCAGGCCGATGGCAGCTACAAGGTCAGCGGCAGCAAGATCTTCATCAGTGGCGGCGAGCAGGATTTCTCCGAGAACATCGTCCATCTGGTGCTGGCGCGTCTGCCGGATGCCCCAGCGGGCGTGAAGGGCATCAGCCTGCTGCTGGTGCCGAAGTTCATCGCCGCTGCCGATGGCACGCCGGGCGAACGCAACAGCCTGTCGTGCGGGGCCATCGAGCACAAGATGGGCATCAAGGGCGCCTCCACCTGTGTGATGAATTACGACGGCGCCACCGGTTGGCTGGTGGGCGAAGCCAATCAGGGCCTGGCCTGCATGTTCACCATGATGAACGACGCGCGCTTTCAGGTCGGCCTGCAGGGGCTGGGCATCGGCGAGGCGGCCTTCCAGGGCGCGCTGCGTTATGCCCGTGAGCGTTTGCAGTCGCGTGGCCTGACTGGCGTGCAGGCAGCGGACAAACCAGCGGACCCGATCATCGTGCATCCCGATGTGCGACGCATGCTGCTGACGCAGAAGACATTGGTGGAAGGCAGTCGCATGCTTGCCGCCTACACCGCGCGCCAACTGGATCTGGAGCACGGCGCGGAGTCGGCCGAGGCACGCAAGGCAGCCGGCAAGCGCGCGGCGCTGCTGATTCCCATCGTCAAGGCGTTCTTCACCGACATGGGCCAGGAAGTGGCCAGCCATGGCGTGCAGGTCTACGGCGGGCACGGTTTCATCCGCGAATGGGGCATGGAGCAGCTGATGCGCGACAGTCGCATCACCCAGCTCTACGAGGGCACCAACGGTATCCAGGCGCTGGACTATATCCGTCGCAAGCTGCTCGGCGACGGCGGCGCCGAACTGTCTGCGCTGCAGGCTGAGTTCAGTGCGCTGTGCGATGCCCAGGCCACGCGACCGGCGCTGAAGGACATGGCGGCCGTCGTGCAGGCCCGCCTGGGCGAATGGCGCGAGCTAAGCGCGGAAGTGATTGCCGCCTGCCAGCGCGATCCGCAGGAGATCGGTGCGACCTCGGTGGATTTCCTCCAGTACTCGGCCTATCTGCTGCTCGCCGGCTTCTGGTTGCAGGCCGCGGCGCGGGCGCAGGATGCGCTGGAAGCCGGCAGCGGCGAGGCCGCGTTCTACCAGGCCAAGCTGCACAGCGCGGAGTTCTACCTGCGCCGCGTATTGCCGCGCGCCAGTGCACACCGCGAAGCCCTGCTGGGCGGCGCGGATTGTTTGATGGCCATGGACGAGGGCAGTTTCGCCTTTTAGAACCCTATCCCCCAGCCCCCGCTTTGCGCCCCTGCCCTTCGCAGAGCTCAGGGCGCACCAGCGGGCGAAGCGGTGTTTCGCTCTTTCCGCTCACGCCCCGCAAGCGGGAGAGGGGAGGTATAACGCCTTATTCAGGTCTACCTCGGACCGCTCCCTCTCCCATTTATGGGAGAGGGCTGGGGAGAGGGATCGTAGCCCGGATGTAATCCGGGGAAATTTGCCTGACCGACCCGGATTGCATCCGGCATTACAACAAGAGGAGCACAGCATGCATCCCTTCAGCTTCGCCACCACCGCGCAGATCCTCTGCGAATCCGGCGCCAGCCTGCGCCTGGCCGAATTGTGCCGCGAGCGCGGCGCCCGGCGTGTGTTGATCGTCACCGACCCCGGCATTACCCGTCTCGGCCTGCTCGAACCGCTGCTGCCGGGCTTCGCCCGCGCCGGCATGGGCGTGCAGGTGTTCGACCAGGTGCTGGCCGACCCGCCCGAGGCCGTGGTGCTGGCGGCCGTGGCCCAGGCCCGCGAGCTGCAGGCGGAGCTGGTGGTCGGTTTCGGTGGCGGCAGTTCGATGGACGTGGCCAAGCTGGTGGCCTTGCTGGCGCATCCCGACTGCGGCCAGGCCCTGAGTGAGATCTACGGCGTAGGCAATGCTCGCGGCCGGCGCTTGCCGCTGATCCAGGTGCCGACTACCGCCGGCACCGGCTCCGAGGTGACGCCGATCGCCATCGTCACCACTGGCGAGACCACCAAGATGGGCGTGGTTTCGCCGCTGCTGCTGCCGGATCTGGCCCTGCTCGATGCCGACCTGACCCTTGGGCTGCCGGCGGCGGTGACCGCCGCCACCGGCATCGACGCCATGGTGCATGCCATTGAGGGCTACACCAGCGCGCTGAAGAAGAACCCGCTTTCCGATCTGTTGGCGCGAGAAGCGCTGCGCCTGCTGGCGGCCAACCTCGATGAGGTGGTGCAAAACGGCAGCAACCGCGAGGCGCGTCAGGCCATGCTGCTCGGCGCCTGCCTGGCCGGGCAGGCCTTCGCCAACGCGCCGGTGGCGGCAGTGCATGCGCTGGCCTACCCACTGGGCGGGCATTTCCACATTCCCCACGGGCAGTCCAACGCCCTGGTGCTGCCGCAGGTGCTGGCGTTCAACGCGCCGGTGGCCGCGCCGCTGTACGCCGAGCTGGCGCCGCTGGTATTGGGCGAGCGTTTGCGTGCGGGCAATGCCGCAGCGCAGACCGAGCAACTGATCGAGGCGCTGGCAGCGTTCAGTCAGCGCAGCGGCCTGCCGACGCGGCTGCGCGACGCCGGAGTGAGCGAGGCCATGTTGCCCACGCTGGCGGCGGACGCCATGCTGCAGCAGCGCCTGCTGGTGAACAACCCACGCGAGATGAACGAGCAGCAGGCGCTGGCCATCTATCAGGCTGCCTACTGATTCAGGTCGCGGCTAAAGCCCCTCCCACAAGAGCGCCGCAGCCTGTGGGAGGGGCTTTAGCCGCGACGCCAATCCAAGGACCATCATGAGCCAACCCCAACACCTGCGTGGCGACTACCGCCACTTCCAGCCGATCACCACGCGCTGGCACGACAATGACATCTACGGCCACGTCAACAACGTGACCTACTACAGCTACTTCGACAGCGCGGTGAATGCCTACCTGATCGCCGAGGGCGGGCTGAATATTCATGGCGGCGAAGTGGTCGGCTTCGTGGTCAGCTCCAGCTGCGACTACTTCGCCTCCATCGCTTTCCCTGACGCTATCGAAGTCGGCCTGCGCGTCGGCAAGCTGGGCAACAGTTCGGTGCAGTACGAGCTGGCGATCTTCCTCGGCGGCGAAGAGCAGGCCTGCGCCGCCGGGCGTTTCGTTCATGTGTTCGTCGATCGGGCGAGTAATCGTCCGGTGAGCATTCCCGAGCCGCTGCGCTCGGCGCTGGAGCGTCTGCTGGCCGGCTGAGGCGTGCTAGGCTGTGGCGATTCATGCCGCCAGGAAGTGCCCATGACCGATCTGCAACGCGAGCAGGCGCAACGCCGTGCCGAGCGCATCGCTGCGTTTCGTGCCGAACTGGCCGAGCTGCGCCGCGAACAGGTGTTGCAGCTGAGCGCCGAGCAGGAGCGGGGCCTGACTGCCTATCACGAGCAGTTGCTGGCGCACTACCGACAGACCCTGGATATCGACGCCGATGCCCGCGCGCGCCAGCTGTCGCTGGGCATGCGCCTGGCCTCGCTGGTCGGTGCGCTGGCCCTGGCGGCCGGGTTGTTCTTCCTCTTCTACCAGTTCTGGGGCCTGTTCGATGCCGGTGTGCAGGTCGCTGTGCTGATCGGCAGCTCGCTGGGCAGCTTGCTGCTGTGCTTCTGGCTGCAGGCGCGCGACGCCTCCGGTTACTACGCCAAACTGGCTGCGGTGCTGGCATTCGTCTGCTTCGTGCTCAACCTGTCGATGCTCGGGCAGATCTTCAATATCACGCCCTCGGACAAAGCACTGCTGCCCTGGGGCGCGCTGGCATTGCTGCTGGCCTACCAATGCCGTCAGCGCCTGCTGCTGGTCACCGCGTTGCTGTGCTTCGGCCTGTTCCTCGCTGCGCGGTTGAACGACTGGACGGGCTTGTACTGGTGGTCGCTGGATGACCACCCGGAGAACTTCCTGCCTGCCGCCCTGCTGTTTGTGCTGCCGCAGTTCATCGATCAGACGCGTCGGGTTGGTTTCACCGCCTGCTATCGGGTGGTCGGCTTGCTGTACCTGTTCGGGCCGATCCTGATCCTTAGCTACTGGGGCCAGGGCAGCTACCTGGAATGGCCGGCGCGCTGGGTGGAGGCCTTCTACCAGACGCTGGGCTTCGTCCTCGCGGGGCTGGTGATCTGGCTGGGCGTACGCCGCGGTTGGGCCGAGGTGGTCAATACCGGGCTGGGCTTCGCTCTGGTGCTGCTGTTCAGCAAGCTGTTCGACTGGTGGTGGGCGCTGCTGCCGCGCTACCTGTTCTTCCTCCTGCTCGGGCTGATCGCGCTGTTGTTGCTGGTCATGCTGCAGCGCTGGCGCCGTGGAGGTGCGGCATGAACCATGCACTTTGGCTCGGTCTCGGGCTGATCCTGACGAGCAATGCCGTGGCCCTTGCGGGCGTCTGGTACAACCGCAGCGGTGAGCCGCAGGCGCAACTGCAATTGAGCGAACGGGAAATTCAGCTGCCCTACGACAGCTGGCTGCGCGGCGAGGAAAACAGCGGTCTGCGTCTGCAACTGGCCTGGCGCCAGGCGGATGCCGACTGGTCCTGGCTGGACGAAGCCAAGCTGCGGGAGCTTGGCTTTGCGCCGAACGACCTGGGCCGCAGTGCGGAGCGCCCGCTGTGGTTGGTGCTGGAACTGGACGGGCCTAGCTATCGAAAGCAGGTCGAGCGCGCCAAGGCCGCGTTGGCCAGTGCGCAGACGGCGCTCGCTGCAATACCGCAAGACGAGACCTTGCGCCAGCAGCGCGATCAGCGCCAGCTTGAGCTGCGGCATGAGCAAGAGCAGGCCACGCGTCTGTTGCTGGTGGACGCCGGCCTTGATGCCGGGGCTCTACGTAAAGCCTGGCCGGATCGTCAGGCCCAGGTCATCCTGGCCGGCCGCCTGACGCCCTATCGCTACGGCGACACGCCCCACTACAGTGCCAGCGTTGCGCTGGAAGGGGATCGCATCAGCGTGCCCAGACGCTACCGGGAGGCCTTCGGCCAATGGCGGCAATACCGCTACGACGAAAAAAGGCCCAAGGTGCAGGTCGAAGTCGCCTTCGGCCAGCGCCATGAGCCTTGGTTGATTAGCGTCGATCAGTGACGGCGCCAGTGCTTGTGGTGCTTCTTGTGCTTCTTGCCGTGGTAGTGGCGACGCTTGTCGCGACGGTCATCGTCGTAGCTGGCATTGCCCATGTAGTTGCCCAGCGCGCCACCGGCGCCGCCACCTACCGCTGCGCCAACCACCCCGCCGGTGCTGCCGCCGACCTGCTGACCGACAACGTTGCCGCCTGCCGCGCCTAGCGCGCCGCCAATGGCCGCTTCGGTACGGCTGCGACGATCAGCACCGACCATGCTGCCGGCCGCACCGCCGAGACCGGCGCCGACCGCTGCGCCAGTGCTACCACCAACCTGCCCACCAACCATTGCGCCCACCGCGCCGCCGAGGGCGCCGCCCAAACCCGCTTCGGTATTGCCGGCAAAGGCGAAACCGCCGCTGGTCAGGCCAAGAGAAAGGAAGAGCAATTGTAGAGATTTCATAGACTTCTCGATCACGGAGCCGCTTTGCGGCGGGAACTGCTCCATTGACCGAAGCGGCTCGCCCGTGGTTCCCGCCTTCCGTCGGCAGGCGCTCGGCGGAGGGCTTATAGCACGCTCTCGCGCCCCCATTGCTCCAGCGCCTGGGCCAGGGGCAGTACCTCGCCGGGGCGGCTCAGGGCGTAGCCGGGCAACTGAGCGATACGCGCTTGGAACTCCGGGTTCTGCAGCACCCGCAACAGCGCGGTCATCGCTGGCAGCTCGAGGCTGTCTTCGCGGCACAGCAGGCAATAGTGCTCACGTGCCATGGGGATGAAGTCCAGGCCGAACTGGCGCGCCGCCGCTTCTACACCGAAGCCGACATCGGCCATGCCGCTGGCGACATAGGCCGCTACGGCTGCGTGGGTGAACTCCTCGTTGTGGAAACCCTTGATGGCAGTGCTGTCCAGGCTCTCGCGCTGCAGCAGGTCCTGCAGCAGCAGGCGTGTCCCCGAACCGTGCTCGCGATTGACGAAGCGCAGCGTGCCGCCGGCCAGATCCGCCAGGCCTTGCACGCCGTGCGGGTTGCCGGGGGCGAGCATCAAGCCCTGGGTGCGCACGACGAAGGTTATCACCCGTTGATCGGGGCGCAGCCAGGGCTGGATGCGGTTCATGCTCAACGTGCCGAGCGGTCCGGCCGGCACATGCAAGCCGGCCACCTCGCAGTCGTGGCGCTGCAGGGCGATCATCGCCTCGCTGCCGCTGCGAAACTGCACGTCCCACTGCCAGCCTGGGTCGCGCTCCAGCCACTCGCGCAGCGCCGCGACGGCGAAACCGTGGCTGGCATGGATGCGCAGGCCCGGGTTGCTGGCCTGCAGCACCCGGTTCAGCTCCAGCTCCAGCTCGCCGGCCAGGTTGTCCAGTTGCGGCGAAAGGCGTGCGCGGATGCGCTGGTCGGCCCACAGCAATTTTTCTCCCAGCGGTGCCAGCCGCGCCCCCTTGCCGCGCTCCAGCTCGATCAGCGGGCTGCCGAAGAACGCCTGCCACTTGCCCAGCAGGTTCCAGGCGTGGCGGTAGGAATAGCCGACGCGGGCAGCGGCCTCGGTCAGCTTGCCGGTGTCGTGTACGGCCTGCAGCAACTCCAGACCCTGCGGGTCGAGGCTACTGCCGTCGCGTTGGTGAAAGCGCCAACGCGGTTGAATATCGATACGGATCATATGCTCAGTACTTCATATTTGTTCGGCCGATTCCCCATGTTAATTTGCGGCACATGGGCGCTTTGTGACCCAGTATAAGAACTTTACTTCATATGTGGCGAGCCTTGCGGCTGCGCCTGGGATAAGCCGACCGGCAGCCGTGACTGGCCGGGTTATCTCCTGACAGTACCGGTATAGCCGCCGGCTGGAGCATCGAACATGGCCCTTCTTCCCCAGCGCTTCGCCCCCGAGCAGTGCGAGGCCGTCGCCCGTGAGGTGCTCGCCGCCCACCGCGGCCAGCCCGGCGCCTTGCTACCCATCCTCCACGACATTCAGGACCGGCTCGGTGCCGTACCGCCCGAGCTGTTGCCGTTGATCGCCGAGGACCTCTGCCTGTCGCGCGCCGAGGTGCACGGGGTGGTCAGTTTCTATCACGATTTTCGCGCCACGCCGCCCGGTCGCCAGGTGCTCAAGCTGTGTCAGGCCGAGGCTTGCCAGTCGATGGGGGTCAAGGCGCTGACCGCTGCGCTGGAAAACAAGCTCGGCCTGCCGCTGGGCGAGACCCGCGAGGACGGCAGCCTCAGTTTCGAGCCGGTGTACTGCCTGGGTAACTGCGCCTGCGCACCGAGCATGATGCTCAATGGCGAACTGCACGGTCGTGTCGACGCCGATGAAGTGCTGGCGCTGCTGGCGGAACAGGAGACCCAGGTATGAGCGAGTCCATTACCGTTTTCGTCCCGCGCGATGCCACCGCGCTCAGCCTGGGCGCCGACAAGGTGGCCCGCGCCATCGTCGCCGAGGCTGCGGCGCGCGGTATCGAAGTGAAGCTGGTGCGTAACGGCTCTCGCGGGCTGATCTGGCTCGAGCCGCTGGTCGAGGTCGCCACGCCGGCCGGTCGTGTCGCCTATGGGCCGGTCAAGGCACGCGACGTCGCCGGCCTGTTCGACGCTGGTTTCCTCGAGGGCAAGGCACATGCGCTGGGCCACGGCCTGACCGATGAAATCGAATACCTCAAGCGCCAGGAGCGCCTGACCTTCGCCCGTGCCGGCATCACCGACCCGCTGTCGCTGGAGGACTACATCGCCCACGACGGCTATCGCGGCCTCAAACGCGCCCTCGGCATGACGCCCGAGGCGATCGTCGCCGAGGTCACCGAATCCGGCCTGCGTGGCCGTGGCGGCGCGGCGTTCCCCACCGGCATCAAGTGGCGCACCGTGCTCGGTTGCCAGGCCGAGCAGAAGTACATCGTCTGCAACGCCGACGAAGGCGACTCCGGCACCTTCTCCGACCGCATGGTGATGGAAGACGACCCCTACGTGCTGATCGAGGGCATGACCATCGCCGGTCTCGCAGTGGGAGCTACGCGCGGCTATATCTACCTGCGTTCGGAGTACCCGCACGCCGAGGCGGTGCTGCTCGAAACCATCGCCCGCGCCACGGCCGCCGGCTACCTGGGCGACGACGTGCTCGGCAGTGGCAAGGCCTTCCACCTGGAGCTGCGCCGCGGCGCTGGCGCCTATATCTGCGGTGAGGAAACCGCGCTGCTCGAGAGTGTCGAGGGCAAGCGCGGCACCGTGCGGCCGAAGCCGCCGCTGCCGGCCATCGAGGGCCTGTTCGGCAAGCCGACGGTGATCAACAACGTGATCTCCCTGGCGTCGGTGCCGATCATCCTCGACAAGGGCGGCGCCTATTACAAGGATTACGGCATGGGCCGCTCGCTCGGCACCCTACCGATCCAGCTGACCGGCAACATCGCCCGTGGCGGTCTGATCGAGAAGGCCTTCGGCATCACCCTGCGCGAGCTGCTGTATGAATACGGCGGCGGCTCGGCCAGCGGCCGACCAATCCGTGCGGTGCAGGTCGGCGGCCCGCTCGGCGCCTACCTGCCCGAGTCGCAGTTCGACACGCCGCTGGATTACGAGTCGTTCGCTGCTCTTGGTGCGGTGCTCGGCCACGGCGGCATCGTGGTATTCGACGACACCGTCGACATGGCCGACATGGCGCGCTATGCCATGGAGTTCTGCGCGGTGGAATCCTGCGGCAAGTGCACGCCCTGCCGGATCGGCTCGACCCGCGGCGAGGAGCTGCTGTCGCAGATCATCGTGGCCCGTTCCGAAGGGCCGCAACCAGGGCGCATCGAACTGCTCAAGAGCCTCTGCGACACCATGCTTGGCGCCTCGCTCTGCGCCCTTGGCGGCATGACACCCTATCCGGTGCTGAGCGCCATCAACCACTTTCCCGAGGACTTCGGCGTGTCGCAAGACAGCGCCGAAGCCCGCTGATCCGGAGGCGTCCCCATGGCCCTGTATCGTGAACTCGACTATGGCACTCCTGCTCGCAGCGGTGCTCCGGTAACCCTGGAAATCGACGGCAACGCCATCACCGTGCCGGCCGGCACCTCGCTGATGCGCGCGGCTCAGGAGGCCGGCATCGCCGTGCCCAAGCTGTGCGCCAGCGACAGCCTGGAGCCGTTCGGCTCGTGCCGCCTGTGCATGGTGGAAATCGAAGGCCGCCGCGGCTTCCCGGCGTCCTGCACCACCCCGGTGGAACCGGGCATGGTGGTGCGCACGCAGAGCCCGAAACTGGCCGAACTGCGTCGCGGCACCATGGAGCTGTACATCTCCGACCACCCGCTGGACTGCCTGACCTGCTCGGCCAACGGTAACTGCGAGCTGCAGGACATGGCCGGTGTGGTCGGCCTGCGCGAGGTGCGCTACGACCCGGTGAAGACTCACGTGGCCGAGGCCAAGGACGAATCCAACCCCTATTTCAGCTACGACCCGTCCAAGTGCATCGTCTGCAACCGCTGCGTGCGCGCCTGTGAGGAAGTGCAGGGCACCTTCGCCCTGACCATCGACGGCCGCGGCTTCGATTCGCGCGTGGCCGCCGGCCAGACCGAGGATTTCCTCGACTCCGAGTGCGTGTCCTGCGGCGCCTGCGTCAACGCCTGCCCGACCGCCACGCTGATGGAAAAGTCGGTGATCGAGCTGGGCCAGGCCGAGCGCAGCGTCACCACTACCTGTGCCTACTGCGGCGTTGGCTGCTCGTTCAACGCCGAGGTCAAGGGCAACACCGTGGTGCGCATGGTGCCGAACAAGAACGGCCACGCCAACCACGGCCACGCCTGCGTCAAGGGCCGCTTCGCCTGGGGCTACGCGACCCACCCGGACCGCATCAAGACGCCGATGATCCGCGACAGCATCCATGAGCCGTGGCGCTCGGTGAGCTGGGACGAGGCCATCG